>CAJKGV010000209.1:0-2915 GCA_905199455.1 Collinsella aerofaciens
GCCAATGCCAAGCGCTGCCATCGTCGACGAGAGGTGATAGGCCTGGTCGGCAACGAGCGCGCGCAGCGGATAGACAAAGATACTCGCACGCCCGCGAAGAACCGCCTCGCGCGCGGCATGCACATGGAAGATAAGAGACTTGCCGCGCCCCGTTCCCATAACGGCCAGAACACTTTGGTGATCGGCCAGGGCATCGAGCGCCTCGACCTGCGCGCGGTGCGGCTGGTTCGATCCGATAAAGCTGTGAATGAGCGAGCGCGTGAGCTCGGTATAGGAAAGTTGGGCAAGCGTCTCGCGTTTACGCGACTCCAGGCGCAGGCCAGAATCCGCCGGTTGTACGCCGCGGCGAAGCTCACATGCCGGATCGTCGATATTGGGTGCCGTGGTATCGCGCACCAAGACATCTTTGATCATGAGCTTGGGCTTCACACGTCCCTGCCAATGCTCGGCCACGGCCTCGAACACCAAATCGACGGCGCTATCGCAATTGATAAGCCTATCGATCTGCGGCACACGAAACATGATGGCCGGCACACTCGTGGCGCCATCCGTCGCCACGAAGCGCATATGCTCGCCGGTCTTGCCCACCACGGCGCGATCGCACATCGTCACGCCCTCGGCAGCCAACAGCGGCACCTTATTACCCTGGCCAAACGGCTCAAGGCGAGAAATCTGCTCGATGGTCTCGATATTCAATTCGGAAAGGTCGACCGTGGCGGCAACCTCATCGGTGTCCTCAAAGTCCTCGGCGGGAAGCTCGGACAACACGGCGGAAAGGCGACGACGGAACTCGTCGAGCTTGGACGCCTCGATGGTCACGCCCACCGCACCGGCATGCCCGCCGCGGCGAATCAGCAGGTCGGAACAGCGCTCGACGGCTTCGAACAGGTTGACCTTGCCCACCGAGCGGCCCGAGCCACGTGCTATACCGTCCTCGATAGAGAAGAGCAACGCCGGCACGTGATATCGGTTGGTAAGGCGGCTCGCCACGATGCCTTTAACGCCCTCGTGCCAGCCCTCGCCACCCACGACGATTGCGCGACCGCCATCATAGGTCTCCTCGACCTTTGCCATGGCATCACGCGTGAGCTCCGCCTCAATCTCGCGACGCTGACGGTTGATCTCCTCGAGCTCGGCCGCCAGTGCACTTGCTTCGATAGGATCGCGGGCAAGCAGCAGGTCGAGCGCCAGCTTGGGATCGGCCATGCGGCCGGCGGCGTTTAAGCGGGGAATGAGCGAGAACGATAGACCGTCCGCCGTAATGGTAGCCAGATCGGCCTTGGCGAGCGCTGCAAGCGCGATGTAACCGGGACGAGCCGTCACGCGCATCTGCTGGATGCCCTCGGCGACCAGTGCGCGATTCTCGGGCGTGAGCGGCATCATGTCGGACACGGTACCCAGTGCCGCGACCTCAATCAGCGAACGCCAATACGACGGCTTGCCCAGACGCTCGCCCAAAACCTGCACCAGCTTGAGCGCCACACCGGCACCGGCAAGTTCACGCGAGGGGCCCTTATCCTCGAGTTTAGGGTCGGTCAGGGGCACGCCCTGCGGCACCTGATCGGAGGGCTCGTGATGGTCCGTGACCACCAAATCGATCCCCAGGCTCTCCAGATAGGAAACCTCTTCTTTGGCGGCAATGCCGTTATCGACGGTCACGATCAGCTGGGGACGAGCGAGCTCGTTAACGCGGTCGAGCGCCGCGCGCGAAAGACCGTAGCCCTCGTCAAAGCGATGTGGAATAAACGGCGTAACATCGGCGCCAAACGTGCGCAGCGCCTCGGTCAACAGGCAGGTCGACGTAATACCGTCAACGTCAAAATCGCCAAAGACCGCGATATGCTCGTGGTTGCGAATAGCATGCTCGACGCGGTCGGCAACGACCGACATGCCTGGGATAATGAGTGGGTCGGCCCAGTCGCGATCGAGCGAAGGCGTCAAAAACAGCTGGCCTTCCTCGATGGATGTAATGCCGTGCGCAACCATAATGCGCGCCACCAGCCCGGGAATGCCCAGGCCAACCGAAAGCTCCTTTTCGAGCTCGGGGTTTTGCTGAGCGACCGCCCAGCGATGCGTCGTCTTAAGCGATGACATAGGCGCCCACCCCCGATAGGGGCAGGTCGCCGCGATACCTCTCACGGTTCATAGCGATGAGTCCTCTGTGTATGCCCGCTTCGGCAGGCAGATCTGTTGAACGGATTTATTATACCGTGCAGCACGGACGCAAATCGCCGCAGCACGCCGCGGTTTCGGTAAACGATGCCGGTAATAGCCTCGAAATATTCGAGCGTTTCTGACGCACGGACGCATGCGAGCGTCTAGCATATCCATTCAAAACGGATTCACGAGCAAAGGGAGTCGCAAGCGCATATGAAGCAATGGGTTGGACTGGGCAAATTTCTCGCGGGATACATGCAGGTCATCGTTCCGATTTGCGTGGCGCTCGGTGTGCTCTTTCCCCAGCAGATTGGCGTACTCAAGCCTATCGTTCCCGCCCTGTTTGCCTTTATGACGTTTCAGGGTGCGCTCAGCAACACCTTCCACCAGGTAACCGAGGTGTTCCGCCGTCCGCTGCACCTGGTCTTGGCGTTGCTCGTCTCGGCGGTGCTTATCCCTATCGCAGCCTATGCCATGGGATCGTTATTCTTTGGCTCCAATCCCAACCTTGTCTGCGGTATCGTGCTCGAGTACAGCGTACCTGTGGCAGTCACTGCCTTTATGTGGATTAGCATGTTCGGCGGCAACGGCCCGCTCGCGCTCACCATCATCCTGACGTCCTCGGTCATCTCACCTGTGACGATTCCTCTTACGCTCAAGCTCTTGCTGGGCGCCACCGTCTCGATCGATGTGCCGAGCATGATGCAGGACATGGCCTTTATGATCGCCATCCCCGCCGTGCTCGGCATCGTGATCAA
>CAJKGV010000210.1:0-2900 GCA_905199455.1 Collinsella aerofaciens
GGCCCGTGGGTTATACCCTAAGAGCAAACCACCCTTTTTAAGGGTGGTTCTGATTTTGGTTCGCGCCATGTGGGGGTGGTGGCGACGTGCATTTTTGCGAGTATTCTGCAATCGAAGGCCCCTGTATACCGGCCTCGGGCGAAAAATTGGGATTTCTCGATGTTTTCTACGAATGATGGGCGGGGTTATGGGCTGACAGCGTTTGATTTGCAGGGATATTCGCGGTCTTTGGCATTTATCGTGGCGCCCGAAGCCCTTGGTTATGTTGAATACTCCTAAAAATGCACGGTGCTTAGAGGGGGACCTTCGCAACAAAGGAAACCGCCCCGCCGAAGTATGCATTCGACGGGGCGGTTTATGCATATACCCGATTAAGGATACGCTGCTGATCTGTTAGAACTTGACGGTCGGTGCCTGGCGGGCAGCTTCGGCGGCCTCGAAGCCCTGGCGCTCCTTAAACTGGAAGATGCCGGCAAAGATGACAGCCGGGAACGTCTGAATGGCGTTGTTGTAGCTGAGCACGCAGTCGTTGTAGCTCTGGCGTGCATAGCTAATCTTGTTCTCGGTATCCTCGAGCGACGCCTGCAGCTGCGTAAAGTTGGTGTTTGCCTTAAGGTCGGGATAGGCCTCGGCTACGGCGAAGAGCTGGCGTAGCGCACCGGTCAGCACGTTGTCGGCCTCCATCTTGGCCTCGGGCGTGGTGGCCTTGACGGCGGTGTTACGCGCGCTGATCACGGCGGAGAGCGTCTCTTGCTCGTGCTTGGCGTAGCCCTTGACGGTCTCGACCAGGTTGGGGATCAGGTCGTTGCGGCGCTGCAACTGCGTATCGATGTTCTGCCAGGCGTTGTCGATGCGGTTACGCTTGGTGACCATGTTGTTGTAGATGCCGGCGATGGCGCAGACAATCACAATGACAACAACGATGCCGATGATGACGGTAATCATGATGTCTCCGTTTCGAATGGCCGCGGCGGCATGCGCCAGCTGCCGTTGGTATAACGCTACTAGTATACCCGCAACGTTTTGTCGTGCCGAACTTTCCGGTAAGCGTTATGTTTTCGGCGGGGTTGGCACCGGGGCAAAGCGCGCGAGGTACAGGTGTAAGATATGCGACAGATTGACGAGTGTTGTCTTTACCCTGAGGATGGCGATACCAGTGGACCTTCGCATTAAGAAAACCTATCGCGCCCTGTTCGATGCCTTCACCGAGCTTCTCGAGGAGCATCGTTTTGAGGACCTGACGGTTGCCATGCTGTGCGACCGTGCCATGATTCGCCGCACGACGTTCTATAAGCACTTTCGCGATAAGAACGATTACTTCGCCTTTTATATCGATGAGCTTATGTCGGGCTTGCCGCAAAAACAGCCCGATGAGGCCGGCGCAGTGTCTGCCGAGGACGTGCGCGCGCTTCGGCACGCGATTTTGGACGATGCCATGGATTTGATTCTGGCGCACGAGCAGCTCATGGATAACATTTTGGCAAGCAGCATGTCGGGCATGTTGACCAACGTTATTTGCGACCGCATTGCCCGCTCTATCCGCGAGCGTGTGATGAACGTGCTTGCCGAGGATGCCCTGGCCCCCGTGTCGCTCGAGACGACGTCTGAGTTTGTCGCCGGCGGTATTATTCGACTTTTCACGATATGGTGGGAATCGGGCCACGATCTTGAGCGTCGACCCGAGATAGCCGACGTGGTCGATGCACTGTTTGAGCGGACCATGACACCGGTGAATCACTAAAGTGGCGGAGAGAGGGGGATTCGAACCCCCGGAACGCTCTCGCGCTCAACGGTTTTCAAGACCGCCGCATTCAACCGCTCTGCCATCTCTCCGTGAGTCGTAATGATAGCATCGTTTTGGATTTGCAACAGGGAAGGCGAACGATGACGGGCACCGAAATCGATGAGAAGTTCATGCGCGAGGCGCTGGCGGAGGCGCGCGCCGCCGCTGCGGTGGGCGAGGTGCCGATCGGTGCCGTAGTGGTGCGCGCGGGTGAGATCGTCGCGCGGGCGCATAATCGCCGAGAGCTCGACCAGGACCCTTCGGCGCATGCTGAGTTTGCGGCCCTATGCGCCGCCGCGCGGTCGCTCGGTCGTTGGCGCCTTTCCGATTGCACGGTCTACGTAACGCTCGAGCCCTGCTGCATGTGCGCGGGGCTTATGGTTAACGCGCGCGTGGGGCGCTGCGTGTATGGCGCGAGCGACGCCAAGGCGGGTGCGTTGGGATCCCTATACGATTTGAATGCCGACTCGCGCCTGAATCATCGGTTTAACGTGACGGCTGGCGTGCTGGCAGACGAGTGTCGTGAGGTGTTGAGCGGCTATTTTAGTGGGTTGCGTGGCACCGATGGTACTGGCTGCGGTTGCGGGGCCGATCTTGAGGCACATGCCGCCCATGCCGAGGCGCTTGCGTGTGCCGAAGAAATCACCGTTGAGGTGGTCGATTTTGGTGCCGCGTGCCGCCGGCCCCGCCGTGTGCTGTTGGCGATCGACTCCTTTAAGGGTAGCGTTTCGAGCGCGCAGGCGGAGGCGGCGGTTGCCGAAGGCGTGCGCCGTGTGTGGTCCGATGCCCAGGTGGCCACGTTGCCGCTGGCAGATGGTGGTGAGGGAACGCTCGATGCCGTTGCCGCGTGCGGCGGTGAGATTGTGACCTGCGAGGTGGCAGGCCCCTTTGGCGAGCGTGTGCCTGCCCGGATGCTGGTTGATGTCGAGCGCGAGTCCGCGGTCATCGAGATGGCCGAGGCGGCCGGCATCGGGTACTCGCCTTGCACGGAGTCGTCGGCGCTTGCGGCTTCGACCTATGGCGTGGGCGAACTGATGCTTCATGCGGTTCGCGCGGGTGCAAAGACTATCTATATTGGCTTGGGCGGCAGCGCCACCAACGACGGCGGCGCCGGCAT
>CAJKGV010000211.1:0-2878 GCA_905199455.1 Collinsella aerofaciens
TGCACGGCGAAGCCGGCGAACTCGCGCTTAAAGTACACGAGCTTGGTGCCACCGTCGGGCAGCAGCACGCGCGACTCCTCGTTAACCTCGAGCCCGCGCTCGGCAAACCACTTCTCCGCCGCATCGATATCGTTGACGGCAAAGCCGATGTGGCCCCTGGCTCCACGACCGTTCTGCTTCATGATCTCGATCAGCGAATCGTTAAAGTACGAAACAGGGGTCTCGATGACGGGCAGGCCCATCATCGTCGAGAACAGCTCCGCGATCTCCAGGGCGTCTGCCGGGTCGGTGGCGTTAATGCCCACATGAGCGACGTGCATGCCAAAGAGCTCGACCGGATTGGCGTTCTGCTCATTCATGCAGGCAGCGCCTACTGAGCCATGACGTCGAGAACGGCCTTCTCGGCAGCAACGCGGTTCATGCCGGTCATGAAGGGCACGCCGCTCACGTACGGGCAGGTGAGGCCCTCGGGGGCAACAGTGGTGGCGATCAGCAGGTCGGCGCCCTCGTCGCAAGCGTCCTTGGCCTCGGAGATGGCGCACTGCACGATCTCGTACTTGCCGGCGTAGCCGTTGGCGTCGAGCATGGTGGCGACCTTCTGGGCAACGAGCGTGGAAGTAGCAGCGCCAGCACCGCAAGCCAAAACGATCTTCTTCATAGGTAATGTCTCCCTTCATGGTTTACTTTAAGTAAGTGTACCGCAGCGAGCGATGGTGCTCGGCCTCGATGCACTTTTGTGCCAGTTTGCTTGCACGCTGCGTATAATACATCTAGCACGCATTGTCATACCGCTTGTTTTACGAGCGACCGAGGAGCTCAATATGCCCGATTCCCGCACACTCTGGACCGCCGTCGTCATCATCTGTATCGCCGTGTCGGTGTTCTTTAGCGTCAAAAAACGCACCACGTTTAAACGCCTGCAGCAGCTTATGGCTGCCAAGCAGTGGGACGAGTTCGATCGTTTGCTCGACAGCAAGCTCACCAGCATGCTGTACCCGCGCTACAACCGCGACTACCTGCGCCTGAACTCCTATCTGCTGCGCGAGGACCACAAGCGCGCCGACGAGATGTTCGATTTGCTGCTGGGGCTTAACCTGCCCAAAATGCAGCGCGTCGACCTGGTGATCAAAGCTTTTAACTACTACGTTGGCCAGGAGGACCGCAAAAAGTCTAAGGAGCTGCTGCACGAAATCAAGGGCTTTGAGGGCGGCCAGGCCGAGGCAGTCGCGCACGAATGCCAACTGATGTACGACACGATGATCCTGAAGCGCCACAACGATATTCCCGAGCTGGAGCGCATGCTCGAGGAGGCCGGCGACGATAAGGTTAAGGGTTGCCGTTTGGAGTACCTGTTGGCCCTACAGTACAAGAACAAGGGCGACGAGGCCAAGTTTGCCGAGTACTTGGAAAAGTCGGGCCGGCACTCGATGGCTGTCAACGCGTAACGGGCGGCTTGTGCTAGACTTCTAGTCTCACGGGGGCGTGGCGGAATTGGCATACGCAGGAGACTTAAAATCTCTCGCCGCAAGGATTGTGGGTTCGAGTCCCACCGCCCCTACCATTGGCTTTTACGGGCCCGTATCTCCCAGAGATGCGGGCCCGTTTCTTTTGCACGCCGGTGGGGCTCGAACCCGCGAGGGGGCGAGCGTTAAACAAACGCGGAGCGTTTGTAGCGAGCCGGCGAGGGCGCCGGCAGGCGTCCGAAGCCGGTGCGTATTTGCGCAGCAAATACGCAGACGTCCCACCGCCCCTACCACGTATTGTTTACGGGCCCGTGTCCCCCAGGGATGCGGGCCCGTTTTTTGGGCGCCGGTGGGGCTCTAAGCTGCGGTGGAATAGATCCTGTTTATACCGTTTACCAGCTTATTTAGGAACTATTTCACCGCAACTCAGAGAAGGATGGTTAAAGGGTGCTCAGGCTCGGGGTCCAGGCGATGGTGGGGGTCGCGCCGTCGAGAACCTCGTTGATGGTGGCGGCCATGCCGGCGAGGAGGCTGTTCTCACTTACGGTGAGCGTCTTGTAGCCGCCGGCTCGCATGAGCTCGCGAATCACCACGGCGCCGGCCAGAATCACGCCCGCGCGTTTGGGCTGTACACCCGGTAGCGCGGCGATACCCTCCACATCCAGCGCGGACATACGCTCGATGGCAGCCGAAACCTGCTCCATCGAAAGCTCGCGCAGGTGCACAAAGCTCGAATCATACGGCTCCAGCTCGTGAACGAGTGCCACGAGCGTGGTGACGGTGCCGCCCACCGCAACGAGGCGTTCGGCGCGCTCAAAGTCGCTGGGCAGGCCTTCAAAATAGGCGACAAACTGCTCGCCTGCCCACGCGGCAGCGGCAGCAAGCTCGCCATCCGCGGGCGGCAACGCGGAGAAAAAGCGCTCTGTCACGCGGCGACAACCGATGTCCAGCGAGCGCGTTCCCTCCAGCGCAAAGACGCCGCGCTCCGGCGCGTACACGCCAGTCGCGAGCTCCGTGGATCCGCCGCCCGAATCGGCAACAATGATGCGCTCGCCGGCAAAGTCGTGCGCCACGCCGAAAAACGTCAGGCGCGCCTCGACCTCGCCCGGAATCACTTGTGGCTCAAGCCCCAGATCGCGCAGACCGTCCAACAGCAGCGCGGCATTGGACGCATCGCGCGCGGCACTCGTACACGTGGTGCAGACGCACACGGCCCCAAAGGCACGGGCCTCGTCCACAAACATGTGACACGCAGCGAGCACACGCTCGACAGCCGCCTTGCAAAAGCGCCCCGTCGTGTCCACGCCCTCGCCCAGGTCGGTAATCTCGGTATGCTTGGACGATTCCACAATCGCTCCGCCCTCGACCTGGGCCAACACCAGTCGCGACGACACCGTTCCCAGGTCGATCGCGGC
>CAJKGV010000212.1:0-2854 GCA_905199455.1 Collinsella aerofaciens
TGCACTGGCTAAACAGCGCCGGAATAATCGTCTTAAACGTCTGCGGCAGAATGATGTAGCGCATGGTAGCAAAGAAGCCAAAGCCCTGGCTCTGCGCCGCCTCAAACTGGCCGCGCGGAATCGAGTTGAGGCCGCCGCGCACAATCTCGGCCATAACAGCGCTGGTAAACAGCGTAAAGGCGATGGTCGAAATCACAATGTCCAAACCCTGCACCGTAAAGTAGATAAACAGGATCCACAGCAGGTTCGGCGTGCAACGGAACAGCTCGATATAGGCGCTCACCAAAATACGGAACGGGCGGGGCGCATAACTTTTAACGAGCGCCAGCACCGTGCCAAAGATGAGCGAGAAAAAGATCGACAGCGCCGAGATCTCGATCGTCTTAACAAAGCCGCCCCAGATGTAGAGCAGGTTGGTCGCGTTGAAGATTTCCATGCGCTAGGCCTCCTCTACGTTGTCGAGCCCCAGCTCGGCCAGGCTCACGCCGCGCGGACGCTCCTTGGAGCGGCGCTCGAGCCACTGCACCAGCATGGCGAGCGGAAAGCAGATGATGAAGTACATAAGGCAGCAGACGATGTATCCCTGCAGGTAACCGTACAGACTCACAAAGTTGTCGGAACGGTACATAAGGTCGCCGCCGGCCACAAGCGCCAGCACCGACGTGTTCTTGACCAGGTTGAGCGCCTGGTTACACAGCGGCGGCAGAATGATCTTGAATGTCTGGGGCAGCACGATGTACCAGTACGCCTGCGCACGGGTGAAGCCCTGGCTCTGGGCCGCCTCCATCTGACCGCGCGGAACCGCCTCGATACCGGTGCGGATGACCTCCGAAATGTAGGCCGCGTGATACAGGCCCACGCCCAAGAAGCCCAGCACGAACGGCGCAATGCGCACCGGCTGGTCGGCACCGGTTATGGCCTGCAAAAACTGCGGACCAGCCATATACATAAAGAGTACCTGCACGGGCAACGGGGTGTTCTGGTAAAACTCAACGTACACGCGGCTTATGGCGCGCAGCACGCGCGAACGAGTGGTAGAGAACACGCCCAGCAGCGTGCCCAGCACCAGCGACAGCAGCAGACCGGCAACGACCACTTGCAGCGTCACGCCAAAGCCCTCCCAGAAGGGCCCCATGTTTTGAAATGTCGTCGACCAACGGTCGGCGTCAAATAATCCTTCGAGCATTTGATTCCTTCCTTGGACGATGCGCCTATACAAGACCCCAGGTCTTGACCTCTTGGTCGAGCCAGCCGTCGGCCAGGCGATCGCAAATCACCTGATCGACCACGGCCGAAAGGTCGCAGCCCTTCTTGGTCGCCACGCCGTAGCCCTGCTCGCCAAACTTGACCTCGGGCTGCAGCAGCTCAACGGTCTCGTTCATGTAACCGGCCAGCGTGGAGCGGTCCATGGCAAAGACGTCGATATTGCCGGCGTCGAGCGAACTCTTGATGATGGGGTAGCCGCTAAAGGCCCTAAACTCGGGCTTACAGCTAAAGCCGTTGTCCTTGATCATCTGCTCGATCAGGCTCTGCGTGGTAGCGCCCTGGCTCACACCGATGACCTTGCCGTCCAAGTCCTCAATCGAGGTAAAGCCCGAACGCTTCTTGACCATGAGTCCCACGTAATCGGTGCGGTACGGCGTCGAGAAATCCCAGCTCTTCTTGCGCTCGTCGGTGATGGTGTAGGTCGCCGCGACCACGTCGAGTTGGCCGTTATCGATCAGCGGACCGCGCGTCTTGGGCGTTACGTCGGTAAACTCGACTAGCTCCTGGGCGCGAGCATCCTTGTAGCTCACACCAAAGACGGCAGCGGCAATCTGGTAGCACAAATCGACTTCCATACCTTCAAAGCGGCCCTTGGCGGTGTCGTAATAGCCATAGCCGGGAACGTCCTTCTTAACGCCGGCATTCAGATGGCCGCGCGACTTAATGGCCGCAAGCTTGGACCCCTTGTCGGAGCCCTCGCCGCTGGTGGAGTTGCCGCAACCGGCAAGCGCGGTCCCCGTCAGCGCAAGCATGCCGGCTCCCGCCAGCTGCAAAAAGTGACGGCGCGACACGGCCGCCCTCGTCATATCCGTCATGTCCATCACCGCACCTAGTGCAGAATCTTGGACAGGAACTCGCGGCAGCGCGGGTTCTCGGGGTTATCGAAGAAGTGCTCGGGCGTGCCCTCCTCCAGGATGCGGCCGTCCTCCATAAAGATGACGCGGTCGGCCACCTGGCGCGCAAAGCCCATCTCGTGCGTCACGCAGATCATGGTGATGTCCTCCTGCGCGAGCTCAATCATAACGTCCAGAACTTCCTGGACCATCTCGGGGTCGAGCGCCGAGGTCGGTTCATCAAACAGGATGATGGGCTGCTTGGTGCACAGGGCACGGGCGATGGCGATGCGCTGCTGCTGACCGCCCGAGAGATTCTGCGGATACTCGCCGGCCTTATGCGCCATGCCAACGCGCTTGAGCGCGGCGATGGCGATCTCGGTCGCCTCCTCCTTGCTCTTCTTTTGCAGCTTGATGGGCGCGAGCGTCAGGTTGCCGAGCACCGTCATGTTGGGATACAGGTTGAACTGCTGAAACACCATGGAGCTGTACTTGCGAGCCATCTCCAGGTGATTCTTTTTGGTAAGCGGCGTACCGTCGATGATGACCTCGCCCGACGTGGGCTCCTCCAGATAGTCGACGCAACGGATGAGCGTCGACTTACCCGAGCCGGAAGGCCCGATCATTACGAGCTTCTCGCCGCGCTTGACGGTGAGGTTGATATCTTTGAGCACATGCAGGTCGCCAAAGTACTTGTTGAGATGCTTGATCTCGATCATGTCTGCCATGAATGTCCCTTCCCTGCGTTTACACGA
>CAJKGV010000213.1:0-2834 GCA_905199455.1 Collinsella aerofaciens
GCCAGCATGCGCTCGTACGCCCAACCCTTCAGCTCTTCGCGATCCTCGACCTGGGGCAAATCCCCCAGCGTGGACGTATAGGTCACGTTGGCGGCTTCACCGGACGCCACTTGCCCGTAGGCAGCACGTACATGGCCCGCCAGCCGGTCGAGCAGGGCCAACCGGTGCACGAGCAGAGCCGCGCCCGCGCGGGCAATCGAATCGTTCCACGCGCCGAGCATCTCGCGGCAGCACCAGGCCTCCTTGAGCAAGGCGTTACGCTGGGTCACGCAGCGACCATAGGTGCTCGCAAGATCGGCATAGCGTGCGCTCAGTTGCATGCCAAAGTCGTCGAGGGCGGCGCGGCGCACACTGGCGCCCCGCTTAACCATGTCCAGATGGTCGGGGCAAAACAGCACGCTCGGCAGAACCCCGCGCACACCGGCGGCAGAGCATCTCTTGCCGTTGCGGCTAAACGAGCGTTTACCGTCCTCCGCGCTCAATCCCATATCAAGTACGCGGCCGTCGCCCTCGAGCCTCAGCTCGATCTTGCACGAGCCCACGCCATCATGGACGAGCTCGGCTGCGGTCGGATGCCTAAACGAGGCGCCGCTCGTCAGCAGCTGCAGCGCCTCTATGAGATTGGTCTTTCCCGCCGCGTTGGGTCCCGCAAGTATCGTCACGCCCTCGTCCAGGGCAAGACGATAGCTCTCGAAACTGCGGTAGTGCGCGACGGAAAGATCGCGGGCGAACATGGTCATGGCGCAGCGCTAGATGCGAACCGGCATGACCAGGTACAGGTAGTTGATCTTGTCGTAGGACTTGAAGATGCCCGCCTGCGAGTAGCTCTTGAGCTCCAGCGTGATCTCCTTCTCCTTGGACAGGGCATTGAGGCAGCCGAAGATGTAGTGGTAGTTGAAGGCGATGGTACCCGACTCGCCCTCGGCCTCGACATCGATCGTCTCCTGCGCAAGGTCCTGGTCATTGGAAATGGAGGACAGGCCCATCTGCCCGTTCTCGACATCGATCTCGAACTTGACGGCGGGGTTGGCGCTCGCGATAACGGCCACGCGCTTGAGGGCGGCGTTAAAGGCGGCGACGTCGATCTTGACGCTCGTCACGCACGAATCGGGGATGAGCTGCTTGTAGTTGGGGTACACGCCCTCGATGCGGCGCGACACGTAGGTGGTGTTGCCGGCCTCAAAGACGACCTGGGTGTCGGTAGCCCCGATCATGATGGTCGCCTGGCTGGCCATGATGTTCAGTGCGTCGTTAAAGGCGTCAGCCGGAACGTTGAGCTCAAAGGAGCCTTCGAGGGTCGAGGTCTCGACCTGCGTATCGCACACGGCCAAACGGAAGGAATCGGTCGCCACCAGGCGCACGGTGTTGTTCTCGACCTTCATGTGCACGCCACCCAGGATGGGGCGGGCCTTGTCGGTCGAGGTGACGCGCCACACGCGGCCGACCATCTCGGACAAGATATCGGTCGGCAGTTCCACGGCGCTCTCGATGGCATAGGCCGGAAACTCGGGGAAGTCATTGGCATCAAGCGTGTTCAGGCGGAAAGAGCTCTTCTCGCAACCAATCAGCACCTGGCGCTCGGACAGCTCAAAGGTGACCGGGGCATCGGGGAGGGTCTTGGTGATATTGGAGAGCATCTTACAGGGGATAACCATCTCGCCCTCTTCTTCGACATGCGCCGCGATGCGATGACGGATCGAGATGGTGTAGTTAGAGGTCTGGAATTCCAAGATGCCGTCTTGGGCCTTGACGAGCACGCCCGACAGGATGGGAAGGGTGGATGCCGAAGCGACACCCTTCATAACGACGCCGATGGCTTGTGTAAGCGAGCTCTGGCTGACGGTGAACTTCATCTTTTAATACCTTTCTATAGATATAAATATCTTAATAATAGTAATAGCACTGACGAAACTGTTGATTACTCCCAAAGACGCAGGTCAGACCCAGAAAGAGAATCGACAGCAGCCTGTGTGCAACAGGGGTGGTTTTCCACGTTCAAAACCTGCGCAAAACTTTTCATCACCGCGGGTTGGGTTTTAGACACCTTATGCCCGTGGTTTCGACAAGTTTTCAACAGGTGTCTCTATTTTCCTACGAGCGCAGTGTAATTTTATCGCGCAGCGACTTGAGGTCTTCGGTGACGGTGCGGTCTTCCTGGATCATCTTCTGGACCTTTTTGTAGCTCGTGCTGACGGTCGAGTGGTTACGGTTGCCAAATTCGGCGCCCACCGCCGTGGTCGTCATCTCGCACATCTCGATGGCCAGGTAGATAGCGATATGGCGTGCTTTGGCGATATTGGCGTTGCGACGCGGGCCGATGAGCTCCTCGTGCGTCACGCCGTACTGCTCTTCGATGACGGACTGAACCGTCTGGACGTTGATCTTTTTGGCCGATGTGTCGAAGTACTGGCTGGCGATGGCGTCGATATCGTCAAAGGTGAGTTCCCCGCCCTCGCGCTCGCGGTCGCCCGCCTCGCCGGCGCAGCGCTCGCAAAAGCTCTCGAGTTCGCGGATGTTGGTGCCCGAGACCTCGGCCATGTGTTTAAAGTGCTCATCGGTCAGGTGCCCGCCGTCGCCCCCATAGGCCGCCAGCAGCGAGTCGTCGCCTGCCTCGGGGGCGGCGACGATGGTGTTCTCGTAATAGCGCTGCAAGATCTTGTATTTCATCTCGTAGCTGGGCTCTGCGACCAGGCAGAGCATGCCGGCGTTGAAGCGGCTGGTCAGACGCTCGTCCATGCTCAGGTCCTTGGGGGCGCGGTCTGCCGCGATGACGACCTTCTTGTTGTTGCGGATGAACTCGTCCATGAGCTGGAAAAAGTAGTCCACGCTCGCGC
>CAJKGV010000214.1:0-2782 GCA_905199455.1 Collinsella aerofaciens
CCGCCCACGCCGTCCTTGAGGGAGCCGGCGTAGGGAACGTAGGAGTCGACGCCCTCGACGAAGCTGAGCTTCGCAGCGCCGCCCAGGTCGTAGCGCTGCCAGTTACGGGCACGCGCAGAACCCTCGCCCCAGTACTCCTTCATGTACTGGCCGTTGACGTTGACGCGCTCGGTCGGGCTCTCATCGAAGCGGGCGAAGTAGCGACCCAGCATCATAAAGTCTGCACCCATCGCAAGGGCGAGCGTCATGTGGTAGTCGTAGACGATACCGCCGTCGGAGCACACGGGCACGTAGACGCCGGTCTCCTCGTAGTACTCGTCGCGAGCACGGCAGACGTCGATCAGCGCGGTGGCCTGGCCACGGCCGATGCCCTTGGTCTCGCGGGTGATGCAGATAGAACCGCCGCCGATACCGACCTTGATGAAGTCGGCACCGCAGTCGGCCAAAAAGCGGAAGCCCTCGGCGTCGACAACGTTACCGGCACCGACCTTGACGTCCTCGCCGTAGTTGGCGCGGATCCACTCAATAGTGCGCTTCTGCCACTCGCTGAAGCCCTCGGAAGAGTCGATGCACAGAACATCGGCGCCGGCCTCGATGAGCAGCGGCACACGCTCGGCATAGTCGCGGGTGTTGATACCGGCGCCGACCATGTAGCGCTTGTCGCTGTCGAGCAGCTCGTTGGGGTTGGTCTTGTGGCTGTCGTAGTCCTTGCGGAAGACGATGCCCATGAGGTGATCGTTGTCGTCGACGATGGGCAGAGCGTTGAGCTTGTTGTCCCAGATGACGTCGTTGGCAACCTTGAGGCTAATGTTCTTGTCGCCCACGATGAGCTGCTCACGCGGGGTCATGAACTCGGAGACCTTCGTCTGGTGGTCATCGCGACTGGGACGATAGTCACGGCTGGTGACGATGCCCAGGAGCTTACCCTTGGGAGTGCCGTCGTCGGTAACCGGCATGGTGGAGTGACCGGTCTTCTCCTTGAGCTCGATGACCTGTTCCATGGTCATATCGGGGGTCAGCGTGGAATCGGACTGAACGAAGCCAGCCTTGTGATCCTTGACGGCCTTGACCATAGCGGCCTCGGACTCGGCGCTCTGGGAACCGTAAATGAAGGACAGGCCACCCTCGGTAGCGAGCGCGACACCCATGTCGACGCCCGAGACGGACTGCATGATGGCGGAAACCATGGGGATGTTCAGGGTGATTGCCGGCTTCTCACCGCGCTTAAAGCGGGTTAGCGGCGTCTTAAGAGAGACGTTGTTGGGGATGCACTGCGAGGACGAGTAGCCAGGGACCAGCAGATACTCCGAAAACGTGTGGGACTCACCGGGAAAGAACGTAGCCATGTTTCTCCTTTTTCCATGCGACCGGTCGGCTGCAGGCCTCGTAGGACCCAGCCCAACCTTGGGCGCCCAATACTGGGGAAGTATCTTAACGCACTTTGACTGCTACAATGCATGATTTAAGAAGAGCACACGAGGGTTTGACGCAGGCTTTGCGTTTGCCCAGCAAACACTTTAGCGGGGAGACGTGGAGCACATGGAGTACAAGACGACGGCAAAGTTGGTCATTCAAGCGTGTGACAAGGATCTGCCGGGCGTGTTCGGCCACGGCTGCGTCTTGCTGCTGCAGGGTATTGCCCGCGAGCACTCGCTCAACCGCGCCGCCAAGAGCATGGGCATGGCGTATTCCAAGGCATGGCGCATTGTGAACGAAGCCGAAGGTCAGCTGGGCTGCAAGCTCATCGAGCGCGACGGCGCCCGCGGATCCACGCTCACGCCCGCCGGAGAGCGAGCCATAGCGGCCTACGAGGAGCTGCAGGCCGACATCAACAACGTCATCGCCACCAAAGCCAACGACCTCATCGCCAGCATCAAAGAGTAGCCCATTTGGGACGGGGCCTTATAGCCACACAACCCCTTCTCATAAGTTGCGGTGAAATAGGGACTGTTTATGCGGTTAAAGCCGTAAATCAATCCCTATTTCACCGCAACTTATGAAGTCGAGGATGATTTAGCTAGTTGCGGAGGGCGTTATCTAGGGTGGCGGCCACGATCAAGGGGTCGTCGGTGCCGGCGAAGAGGCGGACGGTGCTCCCCTGCTTGCCGCGTGGAGCCGAAAGGCGCGTCGTTGCGCCGCCGGCGGGCGATGTGCGAAACTCCCCGGACAAAGCATCGAACAGCTCGCCCGCACTACGCTCGATAAGATCAAATTCAACTGCCGGGCCAAAGCCGTGCTCGAGGATTCCCGTTGCAACAGCATGGTCGGGATGCGAGCTCAGCCCGGGATAGCGTACGTTGCGCACCATCTCGTTGGCGGCCAGATACTCGGCCAGCGCACGGGCGCGATCGAAATGCGCCTGCATGCGGACATCGAGCGAGTCCAGCCCGCGCTCCAGCACACCGGCCTCGTCAGCAGGCATATCAAGCTTGGCCAAGCCACAGCCCTCAAGCAGGGCATGCGCGCACTCGGCAGCAGCATCCACACGATGGCGCTTGAGCTGCGAGCGCGCGACCGATACTGCAACCAACTTGCGCGGAACCTTGCCGGCGCACACGCGGTCGAGCGCCTCGAGCGACAGCACGGCACCCAGCCGCAGCGGATCGCAGCCAAAAGCCGACGCCACGGTGTTGTCAACAACCAGCAGCGCATGGGCCTCACGCGCCGCCCGACCCAGCGCACGCAGATCGGGCACACGCAGACCAAACCCGCCGATGGAGTTGACGAACCACCACAGGTGCGGCCCCTCGGCATCAAACGAAGCATCAAAGCCCTCGGACGC
>CAJKGV010000215.1:0-2750 GCA_905199455.1 Collinsella aerofaciens
GGCATGTTTTTGCGTGCGCGCGGCATTGAGCCCGATCATGCCTACACCTCCACAGTTCATCGCACCGAGCAGACTATCGCCAACCTGTGGCCGGGCTTGGCGTACGAGCGCCTGGATGGCCTGCGCGAGTGGTTCTTTGGCGACTTTGAGGCCGAGCGCGTGATGCTTATGCCCGAGCGCCCGTGGCGCGATTTCTATCGTCAGTTTGGCGGCGAGGGCCAGATGCAGGTGCGCGAGCGCATGGTGGCGACGCTGACCGAGCTTATGCAGCGTCCGGACCATATGTGCGTGCTCGCGGTAAGCCATGGCTCGGCCATCAAGGAGTTCATGGACCACGTGAAGGGTGCGGCGGCCGACGAGCGCGATCGCGTGCCGGGCAACTGCTCGGTGCTGCATTTCGTGTTTAACGACGAGGCCGGCACGTTTGAGCTGATTGAGATTTTTACGCAGGAGGATTACGCGCGCGAGCTGGGGCTTGAACCGCTTGTGGCTACTGCAGGTCCGCAGCGCGGATAACGCGAGCGCGGCGGCACGGGTCGCCGGCATAACTTCTCGACGCAAAAGGGGCGGAGATGCATGTACCTGCTGCATCTCCGCCCCCTGTTTGTTGAGCTGCCGATTTTTGTGCTGGGCGGTCTGGTCTTGCTAGAACCGCGCGACCTGGTGCGTGAGCAGACCTGTCGGAACCTGCGGCGCGCCGCCGCTGACCTGCGCAGCGGGGAAGAGCACGGCAACGGTAAAGTTGAACGGCTCCTTGCCGGTGTACGTTCCGGCGGAACGGGCCTCATCGGCCAGCAGCTGCGACGCCCCGGTCAGCGCGGCAGCGTAGGCGGGGTCGTCGGCCAGTGCCGGCTCCGGTGCTTGGTCGAGCATAGCGCGGATGGCCCCGACGGCGTCCTCGCGCTTGACCTCCCACGCGCGGTGCGTAATGCCCGCGGGGTCGGTGACGGCGTAGAGCGACGCGCCCTCTTTGGCGGCGCCCAGGATGATATCCATGACGGGCGAGGCCTCGTAGGCGAGCGACACGGGGCGCGGCTGCACCTTGAGCTCGGCGATCGCGCGCGCGGCGGCGGCCACGTCAGCGCTGGCATCGCCCTTGCCACCCGCAAGTACACTCGTCGGGCAGATCGCCACGACACCCGTCACACGTCCCGGCTCGCCCGAGCATTCGTACACGTAATACGCCGCACCCGGGTCCTTGAGCATCAGGCCATCGGCAATGGCTCCGCGCAGAGCATCGTTGCCGCTCAGGATGCTGCCCATTGCGGGCAACGCCTCGAGCACGCGGTCCTGAGCCGGGCGGATGCAGGGAAACGGAAGTGCTTTCATGGGCGGTCCTAACGCACGAGTCGGTTTGTTCGCGGCTTATTATGCCCCAACTTGGCCGCTCGCGTCCCAGAGCACGTTATCGGCGAGCGCGATTAGCACCTGCTGACAACGAACGATATCGGCGTGGGGCACATATTCGTTGGGCTTGTGGGCGAGTGCGAGCGAGCCTGGGCCATAGCTCATGCAGCTACGGTTACCCGTCTTGCCGGCAATGACGGCAGTGTCGGTGTAGCCGGTAAAGAAGCCGACGGTCGTGTCCGCGTCCGTCACGTCATCGGCGGCACGCTTGAGCGCTGCTAGAAGGGGAGAGTTCGGGTCGCGCTCGATGGCGGGGCGGTCGCCCGTCACGGTGTAGCTGCCATGGCAGCCGGGAACGGCGGCTTCGGCGACGGCGATGGCCTGCTCTACCATGCGCGTCGCGGCGGCCGTATCGGTCGGCGGGGTCAGGCGCATGTCGACCCAGACTTTGGCGCGGTCGGGTACGACATAGGGACGGTAGCCACCTTCGATCTGTCCAAACGTGATGGTCGAAGGCCCCAGCTCATCGTGCGCGGGCAGCGCCACAAACGCGCGACGGAGCGAACACACGACCTCGGCCATGGCGGCGACGGCATCCGCGCCCTTCCAGGGCTGGCTCGCATGCGCCGTCACGCCAGCCATTTCAATCTCGAACCACGTACGCCCCTTGTGCGCCACCTGGATCTGTCCGTCGGTGGGCTCGGTGTCCAGCACCCATTCACGCGAGCCGACCCAGCCAGCATCGATCGCGGCTTCTGAGCCGCGCATAAAATCTTCCTCGTCGACCGAGCAAATGAGAGAAAAGCCGCGGTGGGGCAGCGCGCCATCCGCCACCACGCGCTCGAGCGTATGGACCAGAGCGGCAATGGCGCAGGCCAGACCGCCCTTCATGTCGCAGGCGCCGCGGCCATAGAGCTTATCGTCCCGCACGGTCGCCCCGAGCGGCGGCGTGTCCGCGTCCCAGCCATCTCCCAGGGTGACGGTATCCATGTGGCAGATGTAGACGAGCCGTGGCTCGTCGCTCAGTCCCGGCACGGTGACCATAAGGTTGCGGCGCCCGGGCAGCACCTCGAGTTCCTCAACCTGCACGGCATGGAGCACCGGATGGCTCAGCTGTGCCACCCGGTGCTCAACCAACACTTTGATATAGCGTTCAATCTCGCCCTCATACGCACCTGGGTCGGAACTGTCGATCCGCACGAGCCCTTGCGTAAGCCGCCAAGCAAAATCTGTATCAACCATAGGCACCTCACAGATAGTTAGGTCAACATACAGATTGTATGCCAAGAAGCGGCTCGGTGCATTTAATGGAGCGCTCACAAAAACGGGGGCGCCTCTCGTGCGAAAGGCCTTGATTATCAACTTTATCCGAACACCTCCCACATTCATCCGCACATGTGCGG
>CAJKGV010000216.1:0-2673 GCA_905199455.1 Collinsella aerofaciens
GCGAGCTCAACGCCAACATCGTGGGCTTTGGCGGCAAGATCACCGGCGAGTTCCTGATGGCCGATATCATGCTTGCCTTCCTGGAGGAGCCCTACGAGAAGACTCCCGAGCACGATGCCCTGATCGCCAAGATCGATGCCTGCAACAAGGCCGACGCCGAGGCTCAGGCCGACCCGCACTTCTTTGACGAGTTCCTCGAGAAGTGGGACCGCGGCGAATATCACGACTAATTAGGTTCCGGCGTTCTGCCGAACGCCGGACCGGTCGACGCTGCGCGGCGCTCAGGCACCCCATCTCGCCGCTCAAACCGGCGCTCGCGTACATGAAGTACGCGTCGCTCCTCTTTCGCGGCGACCTGGGGCACCTGAGCGCCGCTCGCTGACGTTTGAGTGACCTGCGAGATCGCCCCTGTTGTTGCGAAGTGTTCTGGTACGGCGAGCTGCTCCGATAACACGTTTGCTTGCTTGGCTTGAGTGCTTCGCTCTTGGCTGTACTTGGCGATTTGCAGCTTTTCAATTGACGGCTCGCGTTTCTGTGAGGGGGCGCGGGCCGGTTTTCTATCAGCCCTATTGACTTGGCGGGCTGTCGTAAGAAAGGGAAGGCTCCTATGGAGTTTGTTCTTGATAACGGTTCTATTCGTGTGGCACTGAGCACGGCTGGCGGATCGTTCACTTCGATTAAAGCCAACGGTCGCGAGTACCTGTGGCAGGGCGACCCGGCGGTCTGGTCGGGCCAGGCACCCATTTGCTTCCCGATCTGCGGCGGCCTTCGTGACGGTCACGCAATGACCATGGGCGGCCGCGAGGTAAAGCTCGCCCGCCACGGTTTTGCGCGCAAGCAGGAGTGGAAGCTCGAGGAACAGAGCGACAACATGGTTGCGCTGAGCCTAAGCTCTGCCGACCATGCCGAGTTGCTCGAGCAGTACCCGTATCCGTTTAAGATCGTTGCTCGTTACACGATCGATTCGGAAAAGGTGAACGTGTCCTACGAGGTGACCAATGGGGGCACCGAGGACATGCCATTCTTTGTGGGCGGTCACCCCGGCTTTAAGTGCCCGCTCGACGAGGGTGAGTCCTATGACGACTATGAGCTCCGTTTTGAGCAGCGCGAGGCCGACGAGCTGTGTACTGCCGTTCCCTCGACGGGCCTGATTGATGTTGAGCATCGCAGCAAGAACCCGATGGTCGGCCACGACTTGCCGCTTACCCACGAACTCTTCGACTTCGCGGAGACCATCTTTGACGTGCTTGAGAGCCGCGTGGTTACGCTGACCAAGAAAACTGAGGACAAGGGCGTGCGCCTGACGTTCCCCGATATGCCATACCTGATTGTGTGGAGCAAGCCCGAGGGCGACTTTGTGGCTGTTGAACCGTGGGGCGGCCTGTCCACCTGCTCCGACGAGGACGATATTCTGGAGCACAAGCGTGGCTGCCTGGTGGCCAAGCCGGGAGAGACCGTCACTCGCGGCTTTGAGATTGAGATCCTTTAACGAGTTATCGTATGTTTGGGGCGGGTTATGCCGCCCCGGAACAGGAGTTCAACATGATTCTGACCGTTACCATGAACCCGTCGATTGATACGCGCTATCAGCTCGACAAGCTGATCATCGACGATGTTAACCGTGTTACGCCCGAAAAGACCGCTGGCGGCAAGGGCCTCAACGTGAGCCGCGTGCTGCTGCAGTTGGGCGACGACGTGCTCGCGACCGGTCTGCTCGGCGGCCACATGGGTGCCTATATGGCCGAGCTTATGGATGCCGACGGCGTCAAGAACGACTTTGTGCCCATCGCCGGTGAGACGCGCATTTGCCTGAATATTCTGCACGAGGGTAATCAGACCGAGCTGCTGGAGAGCGGCCCGCAGATCGCCCCGGCCGAGCTCGAGGCCTTTACGGCCAAGTTCGCCGAGCTTGCAGCGAAGGCGGACGTTGTGACGCTTTCGGGCTCGCTGCCGCGCGGCGTCGATGCCGGCTATTATGCCGAGCTCGTTAAGATCGCCGAAGAGGCGGGCGCCAAGGTGCTGCTCGACACTTCGGGTGCATCGCTGGAGGCCGCGCTGGAGTCCGACGCTAAGCCTGAGCTCGTAAAGCCCAACCTGACCGAGATTAACGGTCTGCTGGGTACGTCCTTTACGACCGATGATGTCGATGCCCTGCGCGAGGCGCTTGCCGCCGATGACCGCTTTGCCGGTATCCCCTGGGTCGTCGTTTCGATGGGCGCTGCCGGTTCGGTGGGCTTCCATGAGGGCCGCGCGTTCCGCGCCAAGACGCCCGCGATTGCGGCTGTGAACGCGACGGGTTCCGGCGACTCGACCATCGCCGGCTTTGCGCATGCCATTGCTGCCGGCGCCGACGACGTCACGGTGCTCAAGACCGCCAATACCTGCGGCAAGCTCAACGCCATGGATCCCAAGACCGGTCACCTGGTCATGGACCGCTGGGATGAGATCTTCAACAACGTTGAAGTAACGGAGCTGTAGAGTTACGCGGTTTTACCAAACCGCGTAACCGGCCGACGCTGCAAACCCGCCAGAGCGGCAATCTGCCTTTCAACTGCGGCGGCATGACCAGAAGGTCAATGCCGCCTTGTTTCAAGGCACCTTGCTCGCTCTGGCGGGTTTTCGCTCATATGACCCAATCCGCTGTCAAGAGCCACAATGGCCCCGCCGACCGCT
>CAJKGV010000217.1:0-2647 GCA_905199455.1 Collinsella aerofaciens
AGACGTAACCCCTAAGGCCGCTGGCCCATGCCGCCCTCAAGGGTGACAGTCTCGCCGTTCATGTACTTAAAGTCGGGGCCGCAGAGCTGAACGACCACGCGGCCGATTTCCTTCTCGACGTCGCCGTAGTGACCAGCCGGCGGCATGTGGACGTTGGCCTTGAACGCCTCGGGATAGGCATCCTGGAAGTTCTCGAGCGCAGCGGTCCAAGCAAGCGGGCAAACGATGTTGACGTTGATGCCGTCCTTGCCCCACTCGTTGGCAGCGACGCGGGTCAGACCGCGGATGCCCTCCTTGGCGGCAGCATAGCTGCACTGGCCATAGTTGCCAAACAGGCCGGCGCCCGAAGCAAAGTTGACCACGGAGCCCTTGGTCTCCTTCAGGTGCGGGTAGGCCTTCTGCATGTACAGGTAGGTGGCATACAGACCGGAGTAAATGGCGAGGTTGAACTGGTCCATGGTGTGATCGGCGATCGTCACGCCCGAAGCGCTGGCCTGAGCATTGTTGACGACGGCGTCGATGCGGCCGAACTCCTCAATGGCCTTGTCGATGACGTTCTGGACGACGGCCTCGTTGTCCTGACCAGCCGAGACATCGGCCTGAACAGGCAGAACCTTGACGCCGTACTCGGCCTCGAGGGATTCCTTGGCAGCCTCGAGCTTGGCGACGTTGCGGCCGGTGATGACGAGGTTTGCGCCCTCCTTGGCAAAAGCGATATCGATGCCGTAGCCGATGGAGCCAGCGGAGCCGTCCTTAAGCGTGGCCTTGCCGCCGCCGGTGACGATCACGGTCTTACCAGTGAAAAGTCCCATACAAAGTCCTTTCAAATCGCGACGGGCGAACCCGCCGACTGCGCGCATCCAAATAAACGCGCCAAAAGCTGAGATGCAACTTTAGCGTGTTCAAGCGAAAATAAAAGACCACGGTAGGCGAACGGCACCACGTCGTTCGGCGAAGGGATTGTCAAGTACAAACTGGATATAGCGACCGAGTTATTGTTATCAGATCGAGCCATCGAACACGTTTTGAAACTTTGCTGCGGCGCGCGGGATGTCGGCGCGAGACTTTATCATAGGGTGACAAACAACGATGAGGAGCACATGCCTATGACAGACGAGCTGGACCCCCAGACTCAACAGCATATTGATGATCCTGCAGACGTCACCGCAGATACTGACGCTGTGACCTGCGATGGTATCGACATCGACGACCCCATCTTGGGCGAAAGCGCTGCGGCGGAAACCCCCGAAACAGAAAACGCCGATGAGCAAAACGACGATGCGCCCGCTCAGGACGACGCCCCTGTACAGGACGACGCCCCGCAAGCAGCGGGCCCCATCGAGGTGTCTTCGGAAGAAGAGCTCGATGCCGTCATGGACTCCATGATGGATGCTGTCAAAGCGATGAAAAACGCCGTCGCCGATGCCGATATTGATGCCGAGGAAGAGGAGGCCGCCGAGGCGGCCTCGACCTTTGTGCCCGGCGAGACTCCGGTTGCCGACCAGGGCAGCACCATGCCCTCGTTTCTGCAGCTCGAGCACCCCACGATTGGCGCCGATGCGGTCGATCCGCACGCAGCAGGCTTTTCTGTGGTCGAGGGCGGTACCGGCAATATCGCCGCGCCGCAGGCTGCCGATGCGGACGCTGCCGACACCGCTCGCCCGACCGCCCCGCATTCCCCCGCCGCGAGCCGCGATCTGGGGACCGCCGTCTCGAACACTGCGAACGCCGTGGGCACCTTTATCGCCCAGGGCGCCTCGGCCATGCGCGAGATGAATGCCGCGAAAAAGGCACTTGCCGATGCCCGCGCCCACCTGGCCGAACTTGAGCAGCGCATTGCCGATCAGGCCGAGGAACTCGAAACGCGCCAGGATATCGCAGGCCGCTACGACCAGATCGTCGCCGACCAGCGCCAGGCGATCGCCACAGCGCAAAAGACCGCTGCGGCAGCCGAGATTGACCGTGATGCCCACGCCGCCAAAGCGACAGAGCTCAAGGGGCAGTTCGAACAAATGAAGACAGAGGATGACGCGACTGAGCTCCGCCTGAAGGCCGCGCTCGATGCCGTGGAGGCCCGCGAGGCGAGCTCGCGCGAGACCGGCAACCGCCTCGTTCGCCGTCTTGAGGATTCCAAGCGCATCCGCGACAAAGTGCAGGCCGAGCGAGACGCCGGCATTGCCGCCGCACAACAAACCGTCGACGCCACGCGCGCCCAACTCGAGACGCTGCGTCATGAGTATGCCGAGCTGCAACGCAATCCCTCGGCAAATCCCGCCAACTATACGGTGCGCACCAGCGAGCTCTCGATGCAAATCTCCGACACGGCAGATGCCCTGCGAAAAGCCGAAGAAGATGTCCCACGCATCACCGCCGACCTTGAGCACTCGCTTGCCGCAGCCGAGCAGGCCGTCGAACAGGCGCAGGCCCCCATCGCCGACGCCAAGCGAGCCCATCAGGCCGTGACGGCAGAGGCCGATGCCGCGCGCGACGAGCTGCAGACCGCAAAAACCGCCGCCGCGACTCGTCAGCGCGAACTGCGCGAGAAGATCACTGCCGAGGACAAGGCACGCCGGGACCAGGAGCAGACCATCTCCAACGCCCAAACAGATGCCGCACATGCACACTCGATCATCGAACACGCAACCGA
>CAJKGV010000218.1:0-2643 GCA_905199455.1 Collinsella aerofaciens
GCCAGACCGGAGGGGCGCCGGGGGCGGGAATCTGGGCGTACACATTTCCTACACATCTTGTGATCCGACTAACGTTTGCCAGCCGTTAACTACCGCTCGCCGAGCATCTCTTTATATAAGGCAGTCTCATGGTTAAAGCGGATACGTCCCCCTAGCTAAAGCACAGCCAGCATCGAGCAACTCATCACGTTCTTCCACCGAGAACCCCTCGGCGTAGACGCGCACCACTGGTTCGGTCCCGCTAGGACGGACCAGCAGCCACGTGTCATCCTCGAATGACAGACGCAAGCCGTCCATATGACTAACGTTTTGCGGCACCTTGCCACAAATCGACTTGGGGTTTACGCCCGGCAGCAGGGTTCGTAACGTTTCGGCATCTTCGGCCTCAAGGCGCAAGTCGCGTCGACCGTAACTCGTCTTACCAAAACTGTCCTCGAGTTGGTCGACCAGAACGCCCAAAGGCGCGTCCGTCTTTGCCATAAGCTCACACAGAATCAGACAGGCGAGGATTCCATCGCGCTCGGGCATATGCGCGGCGATGCCGATACCACCGGCTTCTTCGCCGCCCATGAGGACGCCGCCCTTCTTCATCTCCGCCGCTATATATTTGAAACCGACTGGTTTGACGGTCACGCGGCAGCCAAGCGCCTCGGCAATGCGACGCACGAGCGTCGAGCATGAAAGATTGACGACGACGCGCCCCTCCAAATTACGAAATTGAACCAAGTCGCCCAAAACGAGCGCCATGATCTGATGCGGATGTATATATCTGCCGCGCTCGTCAACCGCGCCGATACGGTCGGCGTCGCCGTCGGTCACCAGGCCAGCGCAAGCTCCGTCCTCGATAACCGTGCGCTCGCAAGCGTCCACCCACGGTTCAACGGGGTCGGGGCAGATATCTTCTTGGTCAGACGCCTGCCCGGCGTGAATCTCGTGCACCTCAACGCCAAGCTCGCGCAGCAAGTCGGCTAGATAGCCCTGGGCTGCGCCGCCCATGGGATCGACAACCACGCGCAAGTGCGCGGCGCGGATGGCTTCGGCATCGACAAACGATGCCACCGCCTGCATATAGTCAGGAATGATATCCGCGGTGCGATATTGCCCCTCGATCCCCATTGGCTCGGGAGCCATAGTCTCTTCGAGCTCTTCGATGACATCCTGGTTGGCGGTCGAGCCGTCACCCATGCGAATCTTGAGGCACAGATAGCCCTGCGGATGATGGGACCCCGTCACCATGAGCGCGCCGCACGCCTCACCGTCATAAGCCGCCGCCCACGTAAGGGCAGGGGTCGGGACAGGTCGCGAAGCGAGCACGGCGTCTAGCCCGTGCGCTGCTAGCACGCCCGCCGCAAGCTCAGCGAACTCGCGCGCCAGGGGCCGGGTGTCGAACCCTATATATACCGTTTTGCCCGGATTGGTCTTTTGCCACAACTCGCCGACGGCATCGGCGATACGGGCAACGTTATCGGCAGTGAAGTCCTCATCGACGCGAGCGCGCCAACCGTCAGTTCCAAAATGAATTATCGCGCACACGCGCAGACACCTCACAGTGTTTGGATCATGGTACGCATGGGGTATACCCGCAACATGCACTCGGCAACCTGCCGGCACCAGCATTCACCATTTGGGCAAATGCTGCCGAGGACATGCAAGCAATAAAAAAACGCCTCGTATGGAGCGGTTTTGCCCTTTATATATCGAGCGCCTCGGCCATCGCGGCCGTAGTGATTGCCGTGGTTCCACAGCAACTGCCCACCATTGCGGCACCGGCATGTCTCCATTCGATGCATGCGCGCGCGAAAGCTTCGGGGTTCTCGTGCCATACGGGGCCATCCTGAGTCTGGACCGGATCGCCTACGTTGGGACGCACCGTGACGGGAGTAGTCGCCGATGCAACCATCCTGGGCACCGCCGTGTTCGCGGCCGCAAGCGAACAGCAATTAACACCAACCGAGTTTGCGCCGTGTTTTTCGGCGTACAAAACGGCTGCCTCGATGTTGAGGCCATCGCCCAACAGGTCGCCTTTATCGTCAACGACAAAACTCACCAGAACAGGCATGCCATCGGCGGCATCTCGGGCGCCGGCAAGCATGGGCTGCAAATTACGGATAGACGTCACCGTCTCGATCAGCAGACCGTCAACGCCGGCGTTGAGCAAGGCGTGCGCCTGTTCGCGCGCAATGCCTCGGATTTCACGATACTCGGCAGAGTCCTCGGCAAACCACTCAATACCGATCGGGCCCATCGAGCCTAGCAGCAGCTGAGGGTGCGCCTGGCGGGCATCGTCGACGGCCCCGCGATTGACCTCCGCCACGGACGGCGCAATCTGGTCGTGCTTGAGGGCATAGCTCGATGCCTGAAAGGTGTTGGTAATGAGCACCTGCGCGCCGGCGGCGACATACAAGCGATGGATACGAGAAACGGTCTGCGGCTCTGCCAGATTCCAAAACGCCGGTGGAATGTCGGCGGCATCGTACTCACTCAACAGAACACTGCCCATGGGGCCCTGCGCCAACAAGGTCTCGCTCGACAAGCGGCGCGTAAGTTCCTCGGCACCAAAGCGGTTGTAATAACTCGTATCCATATATATCCCGCTATTCCTCGACGCTGATTCCCTGCTTTTCGAGATAGGCGAGCCAGCGG
>CAJKGV010000219.1:0-2618 GCA_905199455.1 Collinsella aerofaciens
GGCCTGTGCATGGGCGGGCTGTTTGTGGCGAGCGTGCTGTGGTTTGAGGCCGCGGCGTCGATGCTCGAATACGACAAGGTGCTCGCGCTGCTGGGCAATGCCACACCGGTGATTGCGCTCATGATCTCGATGTGCATGAGGCTTATCCCGCAGTTTTTACGCCGCGGTCGTACGGTGCTGGCGGTG
This sequence comes from Collinsella aerofaciens, assembly GCA_905199455.1. GTDB lineage: Bacteria > Actinomycetota > Coriobacteriia > Coriobacteriales > Coriobacteriaceae > Collinsella > Collinsella aerofaciens_AW. The sequence goes on from CAJKGV010000219.1 coordinate 187, forward strand.
CAGGACGCGATTGATGTACCGGGGCGTGCGCCGGCCGATCCCGTGCGATTGCGCCTGCGGGCGTCGAGCGTGTTGATGGGCTGGGGCATGGAAGATTCGCTGGAGCGCGCGGACGCGATGCGCTCGCGCGGGTGGGGTGCCGCGACGCGTCGTACGACGTATGCGCGGTATCGACTGGGGCGCGGCGATGTTGCCGCGCTGGTCGGGCTCGCGCTGTTTGGTGCTGCCGCGGTGGCCGTGGCGGCGACCGCGACGACGCAGTATTCGTTTTATCCGCAGCTCTCGGTGCCGGCGCCGTGGCTGGGCTATGCCGTGTACGCTGCCTGGATGATGCTGCCTTGCGCGTCGCACGCGATTGATGAAAAGAGGTTTGGCTGATGGCTCGGTTTGATAGGAGCTCGGCGGCGGGTGTGGCATATGGCTCGGCCGCGCCGGCGATTGAGGTGCGAGGCCTTAGTTTTGCCTATCCCGGGGTCAAGGCACCGGTGCTCGAGGGGCTTGATTGGCGTGTTTCCCAAGGTGCATTTGCGCTGCTTGTTGGCGGTACCGGATCGGGCAAGTCGACGCTGCTGTCGCTGCTCAAGCCCGAGATCGCTCCAGCGGGCGAGCGCACTGGCGAACTGCGCGTGCTGGGCGAGAACGTTGCCGACATGGACGTGCGGGCATCGGCAGAGCGCGTGGGTTATGTGTTTCAGGATCCCGAGAACCAGATTGTGTGCGAGACCGTGTGGCACGAGATGGCGTTTGGCCTAGAGAATCTGGGTGTGTCGCGCGACGAGATGCGCCGCCGTGTTGCCGAGACCAGCTATTTCTTTGGTCTGGAGGACTGGCTTCATCGTGATACCGATACGCTTTCGGGTGGCCGCAAGCAGCTGCTGTCGCTTGCCGCCGTCCTGGCGCTGCGTCCGCGCATGCTGCTACTCGACGAGCCCACGTCTCAGCTTGATCCGGTTGCGGAGAAGAATTTCCTGCACGCGCTGTTTCGTGTGAATCGCGAGCTGGGCTGCACGGTTGTTGTGGCGACGCATCAGCCGCGCCCAATGCTCGAATACGCGACGTGTGCGTACCGGATTGAGGATGGCCGCGTGCACGAGGCGGCGGATATGGCTTCTTTGGTATGCCGAGAATCGCTGTTTTCCGATGACACGTTGGGGTGGGGTGCCATCCGATGTGCAAAAAACGGAGTATTCAGCAGGCGTGAGGACAATTTGGGCTCTCTGGAGCCGCCCGGGGACGTATCGAGCGCGAAAAAAAGTTTGGAATTGGACAAATCGTCCGAATTTGTGGCGCAAACGTCGCTCGAGAACGGCTTGGAAGCCTTCTCGCGCACAGATGGAAGCAGAATACTCCAAAAAATGCACGGCGGGTCGGCTACCACCCTGTCGGAAGGCTGGTTTCGCTACGATCGAGCGTCCGGCTGGGTGCTGCGCGGGCTCGATGCGTCGTTTTCGGCCGGTGCGGTGCATGCGATCGTGGGCGGCAACGGATGCGGTAAGTCGACGATACTCTCGGTGCTGGCGAAGACCGCCAAGCTGCAGCGCGGCCGCATGGTGCGCGGAGCGGCCTCGGCGGCGCTGCTGCCTCAGAATCCCAAAGCATTGCTGGTTGCCGAGACGGTTCGCGATGAGCTGATGGAATGGGCCTCGACCTGCGGATATGACGAGAACTTGGCGCGGGAGCGCGCGGCGAGCTTGGGGCTGGACGGCCTGGAGACGCGCCACCCCTACGACCTCTCGGGCGGACAGCGCCAGCTGCTCGCACTGGCAAAGCTGCTGCTGATCGGCCCCGAGCTGCTGCTGCTTGACGAGCCCACGAAGGGCTTGGACCTGGAGAGCCGCCGCATCATCGCCCGCGCCCTGCGTGACCATGCGAAGGTTGGCGGCACCGTCATCATGGCCACGCACGATCTGGATTTTGCCGAGCAGGTTGCCGATGACGTTGCCATGATGTTTGACGGTGAGATTGCCTGCATGGAGTCCCCGGCCGACTTCTTTGCCGACAACGTGTTCTATAGGGCGTGATGGGATGGCGGACTGTCGTTTCTCGCGCTTGCTTGCAAAACTGGAGATCCCGCTGTTGTTGGCGGTGCCGGCGGTGATGGCTGCGGCGTTGCTGGCGGGTGTTGAGCAGGCAGCGTTGGCCATGCTGGTTGTGGTGGCGCTCGTGCTCGCGCTGTTCTTTGCGGGTTACGAGGCATCTCGTCCGGGTTTGCGCCAGATTATGCCCACGTTGGTGCTGGCGGCGCTGGCGGCGGCGGGGCGCATCCTGTTTGGGCCCATTCCCGACTTTAAACCGGTGAGTGCCATCGCCATTATCGCGGGGGCGACGTTGGGTCGACGCAACGGCTTCATGGTCGGTGCGCTGGCAGCGCTGACCAGCAATTTCTTTTTTGGACAGGGCATGTGGACGCCATGGCAGATGTATGCCTGGGG
>CAJKGV010000220.1:0-2602 GCA_905199455.1 Collinsella aerofaciens
GAAGAATCGCCGATGATGGAACCCATGAGCAGGGCGATGATCGGCAGCTTAGCGCCACAGGGAATAAACGTGGTGGTCATGACCGTCATGCGGCGGTCCTTCTCGTTCTCGATGGTCTTGGTAGCCATGACGCCGGGGACGCCGCAGCCCGAGGACACGAGCATGGGAATAAAGGACTTACCGGACAGGCCAAAGCGGCGGAACACGCGGTCCATGATAAAGGCGACGCGGGCCATATAGCCGCAGTCCTCCAGGAAAGACAGCATCACAAAGAGCAGGAACATCTGCGGGACGAAGCCGAAGATGGCGCCCAGGCCGCCGACGATGCCGTCGCAGACCAGCGAATCGACCAGGCCACCGTCCTCGGTGCCACCCGCCACAAGGGCGTCGTGCACCACGGTGGTGATACCCGGGACATAGGGGCCGTACTGCGTCGGGTCAACCGAATCGGCGTCGTCGCCCGCAGCCTCGACAGCTGCGTCGTAGGCGTCGCGACCCTGGCCGAGCACATACCAGCCGTCGGTGCCGAAGAGCTGGTCGTTGGTGAAGTCGGTCACCGTGCCGCCCAAGGTAGAAACGGCGATGTAGTACACGCAAAACATGATGACCACAAAGATCGGCAGGCCCAGGATACGGTTGGTAACCACGCGATCGATCTTCTCGGAAGTGCTCATCTTGGCCGGGGCCTTGGTGAGGCACTCATCGATGATGTGCGCGATGACGCCATAGCGCTCACCGGTGATGATGGACTCGGCGTCGTCGTCGCAGTCCTGCTCGCACTGGGCGACCAGCTCCTCCACGCGAGCGGCCTTCTCCTTGGTGAGGTTGATGAGTTTGCAGGCGTCTGCATCACGCTCGAACAGCTTAACGGCGTAATAGCGGCGCTTGTTGGCGGGAACGCTCGCCGGAAGGTTATTCTCGATGTGGTCCAGAACGTCCTCGATGGAGGAGTCGAACTTGTGCTCCGGCACCTGGCCCTTGGAAGCAGCGGACTTCTTGACCTGCTCGAACAGCTCCTTGATGCCCTTGTTCTTAAGAGCCGAAATCATCATGACCGGGCAGCCGAGCTTCTTGGAAAGCTTGTCCGTGTCGATCTTGTCGCCGTTCTTCTCGACCAAATCGGCCATGTTGAGGGCGACGACCACGGGCAGGCCGGTCTCGATGACCTGAAGCGCCAGGTACAGGTTGCGCTCGAGGTTGGTGGCGTCGACAACCTGGACGACCACATCGGGCTCGCCGCTCATGAGGTAATCGCGCGAGCACTGCTCCTCGGGGCTGTAGGGGGAAAGCGAGTAGATGCCGGGGAGGTCCGTGATGGTAACGTTCTTGTCGCTTAGGAGCTTGGCCTCCTTTTTCTCAACCGTGACGCCGGGCCAGTTGCCAACGTAGCCGTTGGCGCCGGTGATCAGGTTGAAAAGCGTGGTCTTGCCGCAGTTGGGGTTACCCGCCAGCGCGACATGGATCTGAGAATCCGCCATTCAATCCTTCTTCCTTGTGTGCCCGCGCTGCTTTCTCCGCACGGGCTGGATAATGTGCTTCAAAACTGCTGCATTAAGTTAGAAATAACTAACTTTATCTGCAGAAATATACACCGCGAGTCTTTACTGGACCTCGACGACGGCCGCCTCCTCCTTGCGGATGGAAAGCTCGTAGCCGCGCACGTTGATCTCGACCGGATCACCGAGCGGTGCGACCTTCACGACCTTGAACGAAGTGCCCTTGATGAGCCCCAGGTCCATAAGGTGGCGGCGAAGCGCACCCTCACCGTGAAGCTTGACGATGGTGGAGCTCTCGCCCACCTTAACGTCACCCAACGTCTTCATCCTCTTGTCCCCCTTTCGGTTTTTATGAAATGCTACAGACTAACCGACGGTCATGATGTGCATGGCAACCTTGGAATCGATGCCAAAGCGTGCGCCCAGCACCGTGACGATGATATTGGCACCACTCGAGCTCACCACGTGGATTTCGTTGCCCTCGACAAAGCCGAGGTCCTTGAGGTGGTGTTTCATGTCCTCATTGCCCTTTACACGAGACACGCGCACGGTTTCGCCCGCTTTTACCATCGAAAGCGGCATGGCCGGCATCTGCGGTCCGCAAGACATGAGTGGCTCCTAACGTCAGTTCGTCCTCAACATCGACGCGATAAAAGTTAACCACGTCTATGTTCGCTTTAGTAAACTAGCACGTGGTTAACTTTTTGGAAAGGGTCTCTATTCAGTTTTCGAAAAAGTTTCCTATACGAAACAAAAAGGCGCGGCAAAGAGCCGTCCTTTGCCGCGCCCCGTCATGCTTAAAGCGAGAGGTTTCTAATCGACGTAACGCAGGAAGCCTCATCCACGCCCGAAACGCGGAAGATGATGTCCTCGCCGCACTCGCCGTAGAGAGCCATGAGGCCCATAACGTCGCGACCGTCGGTATGACGGTCACCGATGCTGACCGACACGTCGCTACGATGCTTGGCAATGATGTCATAGAGCAATGCAACCGGGCGGGCATGTAGTCCCAACGGATCTTTAATCGTCTTTGTAAACTCGACCATGTCCCCTCCCACGACATCGCACATTCGGCCGGCAAACCCAGCCACGTGGTAGTTATTGTA
>CAJKGV010000221.1:0-2593 GCA_905199455.1 Collinsella aerofaciens
CTGCTGCGCGCCGGCGCTATCGAGGCTGGCGACGCCGTAGAGTTCTGTGTGCCCACCGGCAACTTTGGCGATATCTTGGCCGGCTACTACGCCAAGCGCATGGGCCTGCCCGTCGCCAAGCTCATCGTCGCGAGCGACAAGAACAACGTGCTTGCCGACTTCCTGACCACCGGCGTCTACGACCGCAACCGCCCGTTCTTCACGACCATTTCGCCGTCGATGGACATCCTCATCAGCTCCAACCTCGAGCGCATGCTCTACTTCCTGTCCGACGGCGACTGCGAGCTCGTTGCCGGCCTTATGGAGCAGCTGGCACAGACTGGTCGCTACGAGGTGCCCGCCGAGCTGCTGGCCAAGATTCAGAGCGTCTTTGGCTGCGGCTGGGCCAGCGAGGACGAGGTCCGCGCTGCCATCAAGAGTTGCTGGGACGCCAACGGCTACGTGATCGACCCGCACACCGCTTGCGGCTATCACGTCTTTGAAAAGGTCGCTCCCGCCGAGGGCGCCAAGGCCCGCGTGCTGCTTTCGACCGCCAGCCCCTACAAGTTCCCGCGCGCCTGCTGCGATGCCCTGGGCCTCAACGTTCCCGAGGACGATTTTGAGGCTATGCGCGTGCTCGAGCAGGCCACCAACACGGTCGCCCCGACCCAGCTCGCCGAGCTCGAGTCCAAACCTGTCCGCTTCGAAGACGTCTGTGACGTCGACGAAATGGCCAGCTACGTCGAGTCCGCAGCAAAACGAATGAGCACCAACTAGATCCCTTATTAAGCGCCGGCGAAAGCCGGCGCACCTTCTTTTTATTTAGCTTTCGGGATGATGACGAGCATGCGAGCGGGTCTGGCCGTTTAGTTCGTCGCGAGTTCCGCACGAGCCGGAAAGCACTTAATGTGCTTTCCGAGCGAGCCAGGACTGCCCGAGCAGCGAACTAAACGGCCAGACCCGCCCAGGAGGACCCACATGATCAAAATCACCGTCCCAGCAACCAGCGCCAACCTAGGCATCGGCTACGACACCCTCGGCATGGCCGTCAGCCTCTACTCGCACTTCACCTTCGAGCGCGCCGACAAGCTCACCATCACGGGCTGCCCCAAGGAGTTCCAAAACGAGAATAACCTGGTCTATGTGAGCTTTGTCGATGCGCTGGCCGCATGGGGCGAGCCGGCCTTCCCCGTCGCTATCGACATTCAGACCGACGTCCCCGTCGCCCGCGGCCTGGGTTCCAGCTCCACCTGCGTCGTCGCCGGCATCATGGCTGCCGCCGCGCTGACAGGCCACACCGTCGACCGCGCCGAACTCGTCCGCATCGCCACCGAGGTCGAGGGCCATCCCGATAACGTCGCCCCCGCCATCCTTGGCGGCGCCGTCTGCTCCTTTACGCCGACCGATTCGCTCCCCCAATGTCTGCGCTACGAGGTGAGCGATCGCTTGCGTTTTATTACCGTGATTCCGCCCTACGAGGTACATACGAGCGAGGCGCGCAAGGTCGTGCCGCAGGAGATTCCACTCTCCACCGCCGTATGGCAAATGGGCCGCATCGCCGGCATGACGCGCGGCCTGGAGACTGGTGACCTGGACCTGATTGCCGCTGCCAATGACGACCGCATTCAGGAGCCTTATCGTCGCCGCCTGATTCCCGACTACAACGCCGTGCGCGACACCTGCCTTAACGGCGGCGCTAAGACCATCTGGATTAGCGGCTCAGGCTCGACCCTCATGGCTGTGACCGACGACACCATCGTGGCAAAGTTTCTGCAGGTCAAGCTGCGTGAGCAGTTCCCCAAGTGTGATACGCATATTCTCACGTGCGACACGGAAGGCGCTCAAATCGAGTACCTGTAGACATCCTCCTCATATCCCGACCGTCCCTGCGCCTACCTTGCTGAGGATGTCTACAGGGACCCACGCTTTGAAGGGGCGCCAGGCTGATAGTTGATTTTTATTGGCAGGGGCTCTTGCTGGTAAGGGGCACTCACTAGAGGCAGGCCTCGGCGATGCGGCGCTTGAGTTCGTCGATGCCGGTACCGGTTTGGGAGCTTGTGATGATCACGTTCTCGGCAGGGACGTTGAGCTGCTTTTTGATGGCTGCTGCTTGGCGGGCCTGCTGGGTACGGCTGAGTTTGTCGGCCTTGGTGAGGCAGACGATAAAGTTGAACTCGTTGCCCTGCAGGTAATCGATCATGTCATGGTCGAGCTTACTGGGGTCGTGCCGAATATCCACCAGCGATACGACCAGGTTAAAGCTGCGCTCGGAGTCGAAGAAGTCGCCGATAAGCTCAGCCCAGCGGTCGCGCTCGGCCTTGGAACGACGGGCGAAACCGTAGCCCGGCAGGTCCACAAAGTGCACGTCGTCGGCCTCGAAGAAATTGATGTTGCTCGTCTTGCCCGGCGTACTCGAAACCTTGACCAGGTTCTTGCGGCCAAAGAGTTTGTTCATGATAGACGACTTGCCCACATTGGAGCGGCCCACAAAGCTCACCTCGGGACAGGTGGACTCGGGGATCTGCGAAACCTTGCCGTAGCTGGCAACAAACTTGGCAAGCTGATAGTTAATGGAATCGGCCATGGACACTCCTTGGTCGTAGGTTCTTACAAA
>CAJKGV010000222.1:0-2584 GCA_905199455.1 Collinsella aerofaciens
AGTCCTGACTCACGACGGAGGCGCCACTGGCGCCTCCTGTTCGTGCGGAACTCATTGAGAGGCAAGGCCCTGCGCCCGGCCCCTCGGTTCCGTGACGACTCGGCCGTTCGGGTCAGGCGGGCTGAATGGAATTTGGTGATGAGGGCGCCGTTGGCGCCCTCATTCTTTATGGATGTTGAAAACGAAGGTGAATACTTTTCCGCGAAGTGAACGACCTATTTTGGACCCCTGAAACATCAACACTTTTCTGGCTCTGTTTCCTGCGGTTTTGTCGAGTTTTTCCTGCGGTTTTGCTGGCGAAAAATGCAGATGTTTCGGGGGTCCGATTTCACTCGTTCACTTCGCGGAAAAGTATTAGACCTCGATTTGTTGGGTTGGGGGAGAGCCTTTCTTGGATGCCGGAGGTGTACGCTGCGGCAGGCGGATCGCCAGAAGTCGACTGTTCCGCGCCTGAAGATTTCCAAAAAGTTAACCTTTGTTGACCTTAATAGTTAGATAAACTAAACTATTTTCCAAAAGTGTGCTCGAGCAAACTTGTTTACTCGGGTGCTGAGGCACCGTGCCGCGCCCAATGCGGCAAAAGGGAGAAGCAACATGAAGAAGTCGACGTTTAACACCCTGCTTGTCGGTGGCGGTTTTCTGCTTGGCACGGCCGGCATCAAGCTGCTTACCAGCGCTCCGGTCAAGAATGCCTGCGTGCAGGGTATCGCGTGCGGTATGCGCGTCAAGAACTGCTACCAGGACATGGTCGAGCAGGCCAAGGCCAATGTCGATGACATGGTTGCCGAGGCTGCCTACATCACCCAGAGCGAGGCCGCTGCTGACGAGGCAGCCGAGTAACGCTCCCAGGCACAAACTATGAGATTCTCGATTATTAGCGAGATCCCCGGCAGGACCCGTCTTCAATTGGCGGGTCCTGTGCCAGAGAGCGATCTCGATGCACTTCTTAAGCTCAGCGGCGATTTCGACGGCGTGCGCAAAGTGCGCGTTTATGGCCGTATTGGCCAGATGGCGCTCGAATATGACGAGCAGTGTCGTGCGGGCGTGCTCGACGCCTTGGGTGCGCTCGATGCCCAGGCCATTGCCGACGCAAAGACGGGTTACGTGATGCAGCTTGAGCCACGCAAGCACAAGCTCGTCATGGATCTTGCCACACTTATCGGCGCCCACTACGCGCGCCGCTGGTTCCTGCCTACGCCGCTGCGTGCCATCTTTGTCGTGGCCGGTTACATGACCTTTTTGCGTGCCGCCCTCCACGAGCTCGCGCAGCCGCGCCTGACCGTTCCCGTACTCGACGCTTCGGCCATCGGCATTTCGTTCGTCAAACGTGATGTCGACACCGCGGGCCAGACAATGTTTCTGCTCAACGTGGGCGAGCTGCTCGAGGACTACACCCGCGCCATGAGCGAAAACGAGCTCATCAACTCGCTGCTCGATGTGCCCGACAAGGCGCAAAAGGTCGTCGGCGACACCGAGGTAAGCGTTGCCGCCACCGAGCTTGAACCCGGCGATCTGGTCGCCGTGCGCACCGGCATGTCCATTTGCATCGACGGTGTTGTCGAGCAGGGGAGCGCTATGGTCAACCAGGCGACCCTGACCGGCGAGCCGCTGGCCGTCGAGCGCAGCGCGGGGGATGATGTATTCGCCGGCACCGTCGTGGAAGACGGCAGCATCTTGGTGCGTGTGCGCGCAAATACGGCGCAAACCAAACTGCGCTCAATCGTCTCGCTCGTGCAGACGGCCGACTCGCTCAAATCCGAGGGCCAGTCGCACATGGAAGACCTCGCCAACAAGATCGTCCCGTGGAACTTCCTGCTCGCGGGCCTGGTTGCGCTTACCACCCGCAGCCTCATCAAGACCTCGGCGGCGCTGATGGTTGACTACTCGTGTGCACTTAAGCTCACGGGCTCCGTCGCCGTCATGACCGCCATGAGCGATGCCGCCAAGATGGGCGTGATGGTCAAGGGCGCCAAGTACTTTGAGTCGTTTGCCAAGGCCGACACCATTGTGTTTGATAAGACCGGCACGCTCACCGAGGCGCAGCCGCGTCTTGCCTGCGTACTCACCACCGATGGCTGGAGCGAGGACGAGATCCTGCGCCTTTCCGCTTGCTTGGAGGAGCATTTCCCGCATCCGGTGGCGCGTGCCGTGGTCAACGCTGCTCACGAGCGTGGGCTCGAGCACCGCGAGCGTCACGCTGCTGTCGAGTACATCGTGGCGCACGGCATTGCCTCGTCCATCGAAGGGCGTCGCGCCATCATCGGTTCCGCGCACTTTGTATTTGAGGATGAGAGCGCACAGCTCGAATCCGACATCAAGGAGCGCATCGAGTCCCAGATGCAGGGCCTGTCGCCGCTGTATCTGGCGGTCGATGGCACCGTTGTGGGCGTGCTCGGTATCGAGGACCCGCTCAAGGCCGGGGTCCGCGAGGCCATCGCCGACCTGCATGCGCTGGGCGTCAAACATGTCGTTATGCTCACGGGCGATTCTGAACGCACGGCCGAGCGCATTGCTAGCGAGGCAGGTGTCGAGGTACCGACCACATTTCTGGTGATGTCACCAGCATGGGTGGTGATGTAGCTAA
>CAJKGV010000223.1:0-2558 GCA_905199455.1 Collinsella aerofaciens
GAGGGCGTTAAGTCGGGCGCGTACTACGCTGCCGTCGTTATCCCTAAAACGTTTAGCGCCGACATGATGACGCTTTTCTCGACCGAGGTGAAGCACGCCGATATCGAGTTCTATGAGAATCAGAAGGCCAACGCCATCGCACAGATCGTGACTGAAAAGGGTTCGAGCGCCGTCCAGAGTCAGGTCAACGAGACCTTTACCAAGACCATCACGACCATCGGCCTTAAGACCGTGTCCAGCCTGCTCGACTATATGAGTACCGACCAGGTGAGCAGCTTTATCGCCAATCTGTCCTCGACGCTGGGCGATTCGGTCGAGGACCTGCAGGACGTTCAGGCGAGTGCGACGTCGCTCGCGGGCATTTTGAGCTCCACGTCCGATTCACTGACATCGGCGGGCGGCATGCTCAAGCAGACGGGCACCGTTGATGAGTCGACGAAGCAGCTGATGGAGCACGCCAAGAGTGGCATCAATGATTCCAAGGAAGCGCTCAAGGCCGCCAACGATGCCGTTGACGCGGCGATTGACGGAAGCGCGGGCTCGTTCGACAACGTGTCCGCCGAGCTTGCGAAGGCATTCGATGCCGCGAATCAGCATGTTGACCTTACGGTGTCTCAGCTCAACGAAGCCGCAGCGGCGCTCAATACGCGTGCTGACGATATCGATGCGATGACCGATCAGCTCCGTAACCTTGCCGACCAGGTGAGTGATGACAAGCTCAAAGACGGTCTCGAGTCCGCTGCGACGTCGCTGGGCAGAATTGCCGTGGAGTACCGCAACAATGCGAAGGACCTGACGGCGACCGCAAAGTCCCTTTCGGACGGCATGGCGGAGGTCAACAACTCGCGTGCCGAGGTCGACCAGGCCATCGCCGATGCCAAGGCGGGTATCTCGGGAGCCAAGTCCGACTACGATTCCATGTTCTCGGTTAAGGCCAAGGAGCTCAAGAAGACCATTTCGGGCGTTCTGGATTCCCTGAACGGTATCTCGGGTGACTTGGATAGCGCCGTGAGCGGTCTGACCGACGCCTCTGGCTCGCTCGCAAAGGGCCTCTCCAAGGCTGCGACGCTGGTCAACAAGGCTTCCGATCAGCTGGGTGAGGCATCGGACAAGATCAGCGCCTTTAAGGACGAGCTCGATGGCGCCCTGATGTCGGACGACCTTGCCACGATCAAGACGATGATCGGCAACGATCCCGAGGGTTTGGCCGTGTCGCTTTCCGGCCCCGTCGCGCTCGACCGCAAGCCGGTCTATCCGATCCGCAATTACGGTTCGGCCATGGCGCCGTTCTATACGATCCTGTCGCTGTGGGTCGGCTCGATCGTGCTGGCGGCCATGATGAAGGTATCGGTTGACGATGAGCTCATCAACGAGCTGATCCCCGTGCGCCTGCACGAGATCTACCTGGGCCGCTACCTGTTCTTTGGAGGTCTGGCCCTGCTGCAGGCGACACTCGTGTGCGCGGGCGACATCCTGTTCTTTGGCATCCAATGCGACAACCCGCTGCAGTTTGTGCTGGCGGGCTGGGTCGCGAGTCTCGTGTTCTCCAATATCGTCTACACGCTCACGGTTTCGTTTGGCGATATCGGCAAGGCGCTCGCTGTCGTGCTGTTGGTCATGCAGGTCGGCGGTTCAGGCGGTACGTTCCCCATCGAGATGACCGGCCCCGTGTTCCAGGCGATCTACCCGTTCCTGCCGTTTACCCACGGCATCAACGCCATGCACGCCGCCATGGCTGGCGCCTACCATATGGAGTACTGGATTGAGCTGGGTATCTTGGCGAGCTACCTGATTCCGTCGCTGGGCCTGGGCGTCGTCTTCCGCCGCCCGGTCATCAAGGCCAACGACTGGATCATCGAAAAGCTGGAGTCGACCAAATTGATTTAGCGCGACAATGTGGCGTTGACGGAACATCGAGGCCTTCCGGCTCGACGCTTTAGTTGAGTGAATTGCATGAGCTGCTTGGTTGTTGCTACAGTAGCGGGGCGTGCCGGGGGTCCGGCGCGTCCCGTTTTTATTTGACCATGAGGCGGCACGCAGCCATACGCGTGCGGACACCACGCCCAGATTGAGTGCGAGGATGTTCCATGGCCCAATACGCTGCCAACGAAATCGAAAACATGCCCGATAGCCCTGTAGCCCGTGAGGATTTGGGCGCGGGTGGTATTCCCCGGGGTGCCGGCGCACGCTCGCCGTTGTTCTGGAAAGTTCTACTGCTTTCGGTGGCGATTATCTGGGGCTACTCCTTTACCACTATGAAGGACGCACTCGACACCATTCCGGTGTTCGAGCTGGTCTATGTTCGCTTTCTCCCGGCATCACTGGTTATGTTTGCAATTTTCCATAAGCGCATCATCGCTCATTTCAATGCCCGCAACCTGATCGTCGGGCTTGGCATGGGCGCGCTCATGTGGGGTGCCTACGGTTTGCAGACGATCGGCCTGGCACAGACCACGGCGGGCAAGAGCGCTTTTTTGACCGGCACGTATTGCATCCTTGTGCCGTTTGCAAGCTATGTCCTGAGCGGTGAAAAGCTTACCCGGTATAACCTGGGTGCA
>CAJKGV010000224.1:0-2557 GCA_905199455.1 Collinsella aerofaciens
ATGGCCTATCGCGTACGCTTTCCAATCGTATGGATGTGCTGTATCGCGGCGAGCGTGTGCGTCAGGTGGGCAATATCTGCATGGACCAGTTTATGGTCGCCATTCAGTCCAACCCGGCGCATGAGATTCCCGAGGCCGAGTATGGTGACGAGATGATCATTGTCGGCCGCGATGGAGATGCCGAGATTACCATGGACGAGATGGCGCGCCTACGCGGCACGATTAACTACGAGGTCGCTTGCGGCTTTGGTATGCGTCTCGACAAGGTCTACGTGTAGGAGTCGCTATGGGCGTCATGCACATTCCCGGCCATAGCCATCAGGCGCCGCGTGAGGTCGCACTCGAGGAGATCGAGGCCGTTCTGGGCGATTGTCACCTTTGCCAGCTTTACCAGTCGCGCCACAACATCGTGTTTGGCGTGGGAAACCCCCGCGCTCGCGTGATGTTTATTGGCGAGGCGCCGGGCCGTAATGAGGATTTGCAGGGCGAGCCCTTTGTGGGGGCGGCAGGCGAGGACCTCAACGGCATTTTGTCGCTGGCGGGGCTCAAACGCGAAGACGTCTACATTGCCAACGTGCTTAAGTGCCGCCCGCCGGGAAACCGCAATCCGCGTCCCGAGGAAGTGCTGGCTTGCTCGCCGTTTTTGCGTGAGCAGATTCGAAGCATCTGGCCTGATATTATCGTGACGCTCGGCAACCCCGCGACGCACTTTGTGCTTAAGACCGAGATTGGCATTACTAAGCTGCGCGGCAGGTTCCACCAGATGGGGCATTTTGTAGTAATGCCCACTTTTCATCCGGCAGCAGCGCTACGCAATCCGGCGTGGCAGGAGCTGCTGGAGGAAGACTTTAAGATGCTGGGCGATTATCTGGAGCGACATCCCGCACCAGAGGACGCCTCGGAATAATAAGGAGCATATATGTCCCTGGAGCGCCTGGGGGTAGGTACTTACAAAACGACTTGCGCTGCCGATACGGAGTACTTTGGCGAGCTAATTGCACCGTGCCTTGAGGACGGCGATGTGCTCATCCTGACCGGTGGCCTGGGAGTGGGCAAAACTCACTTTACCAAGGGCGTCTCGCGCGGGCTGGGCGATGGGCATATGGTTACGAGCCCTACGTTTGCGCTCATGGCCGTTCACGATCAAGGTCGTATTCCGCTGTTTCACTTTGATCTATACCGCCTGGAGCATGCCTACGAGCTCGAGGATACGGGCATTTTCGATGTGCTGGGCTATGAGGGTGCTTGCCTGCTGGAATGGGGCGAACAATTCCAGGACGAGCTGACGGATGAGTATCTTTCGGTGACGCTCAAGCGTGATGAGGGCGACAGCGATGTGCGAACGATAACGCTTGAGGCGCACGGTGACCGTGCAATGGAGCTTTCCCATTTGATTGATAAGGCTGTACAAGATGAGCTTGCATAACGACAACGCGCTGGTGGTGGCGCTCGATACCTCGACCGACATGCTTGCCTGCGCGGCAAGCTGGATTGATGGGCAGACGGGCGAGACGAAGCTCGTGAGTGGCGACCACATGTGTCGCCGTCACGCCAACGTTGAGCTCGTGAATACCGTTGATGGCGTGCTGGCTCAAGCCGGTCTGGATCGCAGCGATGTTGGTTGCTATGTGGTCGGCCGCGGCCCGGGGTCCTTTACGGGTGTGCGCATCGGCATCTCCACTGCCAAGGGCCTCGCGCGTGGTGCCAATGTTCCGCTGCTGGGCGTGTCGACGCTCGACTCTTGCGCTTGGACGGCGTGGAAGGCTGGCGTGCGCGGCAAGCTTGGTATCTTGGCCGATGCTATGCGCGGTGAGGTATATCCGGCGCTGTATATGCTGGTCGATGAGGGCCCCGAGCGTCAATTTGAGCGCGAACACGTGGTCAAGGCCGCCGTGGCGCTCGATGAGTGGCGCCAAGCAGCGGACTGGGACCAGGTTCAGCTGACCGGTGACGGTCTCGTGCGCTATGGCAAGCTGCTGGGTGAGGACGAGACCGCCCGCTGCGTGGAGCGCGACCTGTGGTGGCCTTCGGGCGAGGGCTTGCTGCTCGCGCACGCTGCGGGTGACGGCGATCCGGCTCGCGTCCTGCCGATTTACACGCGCCTTTCGGATGCCGAGGAAAACGAGCGCAAGCGTCTTGGTCTTGCCGAGAGTGCGCAGAGCGAAATTACGGGCGTTGCCGATGAGCTCGCCGGTCGTCATCTGCAGTTCCGTCCCATGGGCGCGGCGGATGCCGAGGGCGCGAGCGCGCTGGAGGCTGCCTGCTTTGAAGGTGCCGGACACGAGGCGTGGACGCCGGGCATGTTCCTGTCCGAACTGGGCGAGGACGTTGCTGCGCCGCGTAGTTGGTGGGTGGCACACGACGACGGCAAGCTACTGGGCCTTGCCGGCGGTATGGTCGTGGACGGTGATGTGCAGATTCTGGATGTCGCCGTCGACCCGGCACATCGCCGTGAGGGCATTGCCCGCAAGCTGCTGTCGCATGTGAGCTATGATGCCCAGATGCTCGGCTGCACCACGGCTTCGCTCGAGGTCGAGGACGGCAACGAGGGAGCGAT
>CAJKGV010000225.1:0-2557 GCA_905199455.1 Collinsella aerofaciens
CCGACGCGATAGCCGTGACGGTGCCCTGGCTCACGATATCGGGAAACGCGGGATACGTGACGTTGGCGCTCTGCCCAACGGCGATCTTGGCGATGTCCTTTTCGCCTACCTGCACGGTCACCTTCATCTTAGATAGGTCGGCGATCTGCATGCACTGCTTGCCACCGCTCGTATCGCTTTCGCCCATGATCATGCCGCCTGTTACCGTGGCACCCACCTTGGCGTTGAGCTCCACGATGCTACCCGAGCTCGGGGCCGTTACCGTGCGATTGGCGGCCTTGGCGTTCGCCTGGTCGAGGTTTGCCTGGGCCGATGCGAGGCTGCGCTGCGCGGCCGATACGGCGTTCGTGTCCGCTGATGCGGCGGAGACGTCAGCCGCTGCGGAAGCTCCATCGACGTCCGTCGTTGGGGTGGCCTGCGCGACAGCGGCGGCTTTCTGCGCGTTGGTGAGGTCTTCCTGGGCGGCTGCAACTGCACGCTGCGCCTCGGCAACGTTGCGATCTAACTCGTCGTTTTTAATGGTCATAAGCACATCGCCCTCGTTGACGGATTGGCCTGCCTGCACGTTGATCGAATCGACCGTGCCGTCGACAGAAGGGGAGACCACTGAGGACGAAATGGGTTTGAGCTGGCCTTTCGCCTCGACCGTTGAGCTAAACGTGCCCTCGGTCACCATGTCGGTCACAGGCCCGCTAGCGCCTTGTGGCTGCGCATTGATAACCAGGGTTGCGACAATGGCAATGAGCGCGATGACACCTACGACGCCGGCGGCAATACCGCGTCGAATCAGCTTTTTGCGTCGACGTTCGGCGCGTTTTGCCTTGAGCTTGGCATATGCCTCTTCATCGGAAATCTCGGCCGTATCGTTCGCGCGTCCGCTCTGCTTGTCGGCATGTACGTTTGTAATCAGAGGAATCGTTTCGGTGGCACCTTCGGGCGTGTTCTCGGTATCATCCGGCCCCGGGGTGATCGTGGGGACATTCGGCATAGCGTCTCCTTTATAGAAAGAACCTCGATAATTATAAGCGCCCACCGGTTGGGGCGGGCGCATAGGACGGTTTCTTTCGGAACTGTTAGATTGGTCGCAGCGGTTCCACGTTGTAGGAATGCGCGCGTTGCACTACGAGTGGACAACCACGCACAGGCCGACTTTGATGCAGTCGTGAAGTGCCTTGGCGTCTGCCAGGCGCAGGTTGATGCAGCCGTGGCTGCCGCACCACTTGTACGACTCGGCGTTATCGAAGCTCTTGTCGTTTTGCCAAGTGGCATCGTGGAAGCCGATCATATTGCCCTCGAACGGCATCCAGTAGCTCACCGGGCTCTCGTATTTGGGCTTACCGGTCTCGGGGTCCTTGGCTCCGATTAGGGTGCTGCCGCCGTCGTTGCTGTTGATCTGCCACACGCCCTCGGGGGTGGCGTCTTCGCCCGGTTTGCCGGAAATAAAGTTGGCCTCCCAAACGATATTGCCGCTCTCGTCGTAGTAGCGCGCGTGCTGCTCGGACAGGTCGACGTCGATATACGCCTTCCAGTCGGGCTCTCCCTTTGCGGTAAAGGTGTCGGCCTTCTGGGAGTACTTGATCTCGATTTCGCCGGTCTGCTTGTTGTTAATGGCGTCCTCGACCTGCTTGGCGAGCGTGCTGCTGTCGATGGACCAACCAAAGTCACCGCCTTCGACGGCGCACTGCTTGCCATCGGCGCGCGTCCACCAGCGAGTGGAGCCCACGGTATTAAAGCCGTTGGCGAGCTCGGCTGCCCAGCTGCTGATCTGCGACGTATCGAGCGTGGGGTTGGCCGGATCGGCAAAGCTGATCCACTGCAATACGGAGCTGCCATCAACTTTGCCGGCATCCTCGCCGTTAAGCTTGAGGGTCACGTTGACGCCCAAGAAGTTGTTGGCTGCATCGCATGCGGCCTGAATCTGATCATCAGTCAGCGTTCCATTGAGCGGCTCATAGGCATCGTTGCCGAGCTTGGAAAGATCTACGGTCTCGGCCAGCGAGGCAAGTTCGAGCTCGGCATACTTAATGACATGCTCGCGGTTGAGTTTCTCGTTGGAGCGCGCCTTCTCGACGGTAAACTTGCCCGCTTGCTCGTCATAGGAGCTATTGGCCTCGAACGTGCCCGAACGGTCCTCGTTAAATTCGTCGATGGCGGCGCCCAGGTCCTCCTCAAATTTCTTTTGGTTAAAGGCGTCGGAGAGCATGGACAGGTCGACGTCTTGATCAAGATCGACTTCGTTGGAGGTAGCGGTTGTTTTGGTTTTGCCGCTTAAGGATTCCACAAGGCGGACCGGCCAAATAAAGGCTTCGTTGTGGCTGATGATCTCTTTTGCGGCAGCCTCTCCGTCGACGATGGGTTCATCGGACTCGGGCTGATAGGTCCAGCTAAAGTCATCGCCTGTCACGGTGAGCTTATAGTGCTTCCATGCCGAGTTGACCTTGGTGGCGGCAGATGAAGCGTTGGAGAACGAGACGTCGACGCCGGCAATGGTGGTGTTGGGGTAGGCAACCTGCGAAAACGCTACGATGCCTACGATATAGACAATGACGATAAGACC
>CAJKGV010000226.1:0-2537 GCA_905199455.1 Collinsella aerofaciens
CTCATGGAGTGGCTGGCCCTGCGCTCCGACTTGGATTCCCTGGCCGGCGAGACGCATGCCATTACCATGATGACCATCCACTCCGCCAAGGGCCTGGAGTTCCCGGCGGTGTTCGTGGCCGGCATGGAGGAGGGCATCTTCCCGCACGTGCACGACTTTGGCGGCAGCGATGATCCGGGCAAGCTCGAGGAGGAACGTCGCCTGGCCTACGTTGCCATCACGCGTGCCCGTAAGCGCCTGTTCCTGACCTATGCGGCCACGCGTCGCACCTACGGCTCGACTTCTGCCAACCCGCGCTCGCGCTTCCTCAACGAGATTCCGTTTGAGGATATCGAGTTTAGCGGTATCGGTTCTGCCGGTTTTGAGGGCACGGGCTGGGAGAAGCGCGGCGACCGTCACGGCACCTTTGGCTCGGGCATGGGCTCGGATATGTATGGCGGCAAGGTGTTCGGTTCGCATACGCGCTCGACCGGCGGTTCCGGTTCGCGCGGCGGATCGAGCTTCGACGATTTCTTTGGTGGCAGCACCTATGGCACCGAGCGCCATCGCGGGGTTTCGCCCGACGCTGGCCGTGTTGCCTCGACCTTTGGGTCGGGCGCGCCGCGAGCTAAAAAGCCGTCGTCCAAGGTGTCGCCGACGGTGGAGCGCAAGGTCGATCGCGCCAGCGCATCGCAGGACTTTGCCGCGGGCGATACCGTGAGCCACAAGACCTTTGGCACGGGTACCGTCATCTCGGTTGTCGGAGACATGATCGAGGTTCAATTCGAAAAGACCGGCCAGACCAAAAAGCTGATGAAGGGCTTTGCACCGATCGTTAAGCTGAATGCCTAACTGCGAGGTTGACCGGGCGCTCCGGGGGCTTTGGTCGCCTGCTCGGACAGTCCTGCTCGCACGGAGAGCACATTAAGTGCTCTCCGGCTCGTGCGGAACTCGCGATCGACCAAAGCCCCCGACGCGCCCTCTTCCTTGTGGCGTTTTAGCCTGCAGCTTGCGAACGTCGCTTTGCTCGTTCGCTTTTTGGTCTGGAGAGCCGGGTGGGCTGATAGAAAAATAGATGTGAGTAGGGGCTCTCCCGTGCATGGACGGGGGAGCCCCTTGTTTCGTTTTGGTTGTTATTGCGACCTAGAGGTGGCTGACGATCAGTTCCATCTTGCCTTCGAGGTCAATGGAGCTAACGGTGCTGGGGGCTAGCAGGTGGCTTCCCTTGTGGACGGGGTCGCCGCAGACGGTGCCTTCGCCGTCGATGACTGACAGGCACATGAAGGGCCAGCGCTGGTCGAGGGTTTTGCTGCCGTCGACGCGAACGCGATCGACGGTGTAGCAGGGGTTGGACTCGAGCTCAGTCACGCCGTCGACCTCGGGCGCGGTCACGGTGCCGTCGGTCGGAGCCTGGACATCAAAATCGATGCAGTCGAGGCTCTGCTCAATGTGCAGAGGGCGCAGCTTGCCGTCGGTGCCGGGGCGGTCGTAGTCGTACAGGCGATACGTTACGTCGCTCGACTGCTGCGTCTCCAGAATCAGCGTGCCGGTCTTGATGGCGTGAACGGTGCCGGAGTCGATCTGGAAAAAGTCGCCCTTGTGGATCGGCAACACGTTGAGCATCTCGTCCCAACGGCCCTCCTCGATCATCTGCGCAGCCTCGGTGCGGTCGTGCGCGCGCTGGCCGACGATGATCGTGGCACCGGGCTCGCAGTCCAGTACATACCAGCACTCGGTCTTGCCCAGGCTTCCGTTCTCGTGCTCGGCGGCGTACTCGTCGTTGGGGTGGATCTGGATCGAAAGGTCGTCCTTGGCGTCTAGAATCTTAATGAGCAGCGGGAACTCCTTGCCCTCGCAGTTGCCAAAGAGCTCGCGGTGCTCGGCCCACAGCCATGATAGCGTGTGACCGACGTACGGGCCCTCAGCGATCTGGCAGTCGCCGTTGGGGTGTGCCGAGATGGCCCAGCACTCACCGATGGGACCCTCGGGAATGTCGTAGCCAAACACGGTCTCCAGCTGGCGGCCGCCCCAGATCTTCTCGTGGAAGATCGGCGTGAGTTTAATCAAATCGGACATGTGCATACTCCCATAAGGTTGTGCGGGTGCCGCGTAAGAGAGCTCAAAACGGGCACCCACCGGATTACAAAACTAGGCCAGCGTTACGTTGTGCAGCTCAAAGCGGTCGCCTACGTTGTGCGAGATAGAATATTCAAACGCGGTGCCGCTATCCAAGAAGCCAATCTGGTTGAGTTCGAGCAGGGGAGAGCCGGGTTTGGTATCCAGGCGCTCAGCCTCTTCCTCAGTTGCCGCGACAGCGCGAATGGTGCGATGGAAGCTCGAAATCTTCAGCCCGCATTGCTCGCGGATAAAGCCGTAGACCGATCCGTACAGGTCCTTCTTTTTAAGGCCCGGGATCAGTTCGAGCGGCATATAGGTGTACTCGATGACGATGGGCTTCTCGTCGACCTGGCGCACGCGCACGATGTGATAGGCGAAGTCATCCTCGGCCATTCCCAGCTGGGTCGCAACCTCTGCCGGCGGATTGACGATCGAGAAAT
>CAJKGV010000227.1:0-2536 GCA_905199455.1 Collinsella aerofaciens
CCGCCTTCTGTGCCTGCATGGGCAAACACCTTTCTTTTGTATCGCGTCATAGGTAATGGTCATTATACGGCACAAACACAAACCGCGGCGGCGCGTCTGACCGAACGAGGGTATGGGGACTCGTTCGGCCAGACGCGCCGCCGCTGTTTGTGATCCCTATTCCTCCGTCCCCTTCGGATCACGTGATCTGTTGGGGACGGAGGAATAGGGATCATTTCGTAGGCCCGTGGCCGCCTTGGAAACCGAATGATGGTACGAGCATCCATTCGGCTTCCAAGGCGGCCACGGACAGAACGGGGCGAACAGAAAAGAGCGACGGACGTCTACTCCCCCGCCACGCTTGCGCGCAGCTTGGCGGCGATGGGCTCGGATGCCAGCAGGAACACGAGCATGACCACAGAGCACGCCAGGCACACGATCCAGGTGCTCGCAAAGGAGCCCGTGGCATCGAACAGCACGCCCGAGACAATGGCGCCGGTAGTGCCCAAGATTGCCTTGAAAGACAAGGGCATAGGCCTTACGGCCATGCCCGCAGGCTTGAAAGGCAAGGTTGGGTGCTACCGGTGGTCGGCGATATAGCCCAAAGCGACGGCGGTATAGGCCGCGGCACCGAGCGGCAGCTCGGCATCGTTAAAACGTGCCTTGGGATGGTGCTGGGCAAAATGCTCGTCCGTGTCGGTTACGGCCGCGCCCACGGTAAAGTACGCACTCGGAATCTCACTCGAGATAAGCGCGAAGTCCTCACTCGCCATGGCATGGAAAAGCGGCAAGAAAGCCGCCTTGGGCAGTACTGCGCCCACGTAGCCAAGCGACGCCTGAGTCATATCGCTGTCGAGTACAAGCGGCGGAACATCCGAAAGCGTCTCGATGGTCGCCGGCGTACGATATGTTGCGGCAACGCCGTTTACGACCTCCGCGATGCGGGTCTTGAGGTGAGCCATAAGCTCAACATCAAAGCCGCGCAGCGTTCCCTCGAGCACGCAGGTGTCGGGGATAACGTTGGCCGCCAAGCCGCCAGCAAACTTACCAACGGTAAGTGCGACTTCCTTGGCCGCCGGCACCTCGCGGGAGATAAGCTCCTGGAGCGCCAGGTGCACATGGACGCCGGCCGTGATGGGGTCGATGCAGAT
Source organism: Collinsella aerofaciens (assembly GCA_905199455.1). Classification (GTDB taxonomy): domain Bacteria; phylum Actinomycetota; class Coriobacteriia; order Coriobacteriales; family Coriobacteriaceae; genus Collinsella; species Collinsella aerofaciens_AW. Next base: position 1,131 of record CAJKGV010000227.1, read on the forward strand.
CTCGGGGCTCGAGCCATGGCCACCCTTGCCCTGAAGCGTGATGCGAAAACCGTACACGCCCGAGAGCGCCGGACTGCCGTAGAGCACCAGGCCAAGCGGCGACTGGCTGTTGACATGCATGGCAAAGGCCGCCTGAGGGCGCGGGTTCTCGAGCAAGCCGTCGGCGATGGCAGCGCGGGCGCCCTCGAAGGTCTCCTCGCCCGGCTGGAACAGCAGTTTGACGGTGGCATTGGCGTCGACGAGCTCGTCCTCGCGGGCCTTGAGCAGGCGCGCCGCACCAAGCAGGGCCGTCGCGTGCATATCGTGACCGCAAGCATGCATGCAGCCGTTCGTAGAGGCGAAAGGCTCGCCCGACTCTTCGGCAACGGGCAGGGCATCCATGTCGCCACGCAGCATAATGACCGTTCCGGCCTGTTCGTCCGTGCAGACGCCATTGCCCTGGGCCGCGGTGGCACCGGCACCGACAAGGCCCACAACACAGGAACCATCGACGAGCGTGGCAAACGGGATGTCCATCTCGGCCAGGCGCGCTTGGATATACGCAGAGGTCTGCGGGAGGTCGTTACCAAGTTCGGGCGTCCGATGCAGATCGTGACGCCATGCGGCAAGCTCATCGGCAAGAGTTTGAGCCTCTTTGACCAGACTGTCGCCAATGGCGGCTTGCGCCGCCGCGGTGGCCTTGGGCGCTGATTGCGGTTGAAGATCGGACAGTGCTGGTGCCATAGATGCCCTCCAGTAACGTTTTTGCAGCAAGCACTTTGATAGCGTAAAGTGCAAGGTACTACTTTAAGGGCGACGCATAAAAAATGCCGCCCCGGGAGGCGGCGCAACAAATTGTTTACAATTGCGGGCGCGGCTTTCGACGCAAAAAATCGAAATGCGTCTCGCTCAAGATAATCGAAAGAAAGATGAGCGCGAAGCCGGCGAGCAGGCGCGAGGTGAGCGCCTCCCCCATCAGCAGCACCGAAAACAACACGCCCGAAGGCGACTCCATCGAAAGAAGCAGTGAGCCCGTCGAGGCGGGGACATGCGCCAAACCGACGTTTTGGACGAGCAGCGCCGCGCATGTGCAGCCCACCGAGAGGAAAACAGCCACACCGATAAACTCCGGCGTCCATGCAGAGAGGGGCGCCTGAGTCTCGAATAGCAGCGACGTGATTAAACTCAAAACGCCATTGCCCACAAACATCCAAAACGTGATGACGTTGATGTCCATCTTGCGACCGTACTTGGCAGTCACCGCCATCTGGATGGCGAAGAAGATCGCGCCGCCCAAGGTAATAACATCGCCGGCATTGAACTCGACGCTATCGAGCGCTACCAGGCCAATACCCGCCAGGCACAACAACGCTGCACCCAGGTTATACCGGGTAAGCTTTTCACCGCTCAGGACATAGCTTGCAAAC
>CAJKGV010000228.1:0-2529 GCA_905199455.1 Collinsella aerofaciens
GGGACTCTCGCGGACGCAAAGGGGCGCAACTCGTGGAACCTCAAGGAAGGCGTGCTGACGACCAACTACATGACGGCGAAGAACATCACGGCGACCGGAAGCTTCACCGGTGGAAACCGCAGCAGCGGGTACGCCATGGAGCTCGACTCGAGCGGGAAGTTGGCGGGATTCAAGGACGGCACGCAGTACGGATACATCGAATGCTCCTCAACGTCACATGACATCGACAATCCGTCGATTATCTACCACGGACTGCAGCTGCAGGGACAGGGCATCGTGCGAGTCTCGACCCCGAGGCTCAGCGTGAGCGGCAGTGCCGACACGAGCGTCACGACGTGGTCAGGCCTGTCAACCAAGGTCGGAGTGGCATACCACCCGCTTTACACGGAGAACGGCAAGAAATATTTCAACGACCAGTCCCAGACATCGTCGGTGCTCGAGTTCAAGAACGGCCTGCTGATCGGTGTGTCGACAATGCCGTCCGGGTGGAGCGGATAAGAGATGAAAGGACAAGAAGGAATGGAAGCAAGCAAGAAAATCGTCGTGGGCTACGCCGTTCACGACATCATTGGAAACAACGAACAGTGCTTGACGGAGTACGATCCGGAGGCGCTCCGGCGCGCCGAGGACGCCGGACTCATATTTGTCGCCCAGTACGACGACGGCACGCGCGAGGTCGTCAAGGCCGCGGACGTCCGCAAGCCTGACCCCACGGTCAACGGCATCCCGCTGGCGACCGCCGGGTACGTCGATGAGCGCACCGCCGCCACGGTCGCCGTGTTCGACGCGCTCTCGGCCATCGTCGACCCTCAGCCGGCCACGGCGGACGAGACGGGGGAGGGAACCGAGGCCGTCGACCCGGTCGAGGCATTCAGGGCCGCGCTCGCCGCCCTGAAGGCGCTGGAGGCCAAATGATCAACCACGCTATCGCGCTCGACATGCGCAAGCGCCCGGGCACAGTCCCGCAGCGCGTCACCGTGCGCAGGGGCGAGACGCAGACCCAGAAGATAACGGCGTCGCTCACCGTGGACGGCGCGACGTACACCCCGACGTGCCAGCTCGCGCGCCTGTGCGTGCTCCACGCCGACGGCACGTGGGCGCGCTGCTCGGCGACCGTGGGCACGGCCTCGGTGAGCGCCACGCTGGCGCCGGAGGCCGTCAACGGCACCGGCAAATGCCGCCTGGCCTACTTCGAGTTCTACGCCAACGGGGCCTCCGAGACTACCGAGGACTTCGCGCTCGTCATCCTGGGAAATGTGGACGGGACAACAGGGCCTGCCGTCAGCTACGACCAGGAGCTCGACGAGCTCTACAGGAAGTGGAGCACTGAGCTATCTCGGCTCGGTCAATCCGCGTTCGATGCGGCATCCGCCGCTAGCGGTGCGGCGTCGAGGGCCGATGCGGCGGCAAGCGCGGCATTGCAGATCGCGAACGCGGCGGCGCAGGGCGCCGCCGGCGAGTCCGACATCGCCGAGCTGCGCCGCCAGAACGGCCAGCTCGCGACGATGCTCGCCGACGCGACAGACAAGTTCATCTACATGGACGGCACGGTCTACTGCCCTGCCGGCAAGGCGTCGGTATCCGGGGACACGGTGACGTTCGGCAGCACGTGCTCGGTATCGGGCAGCACGGTAACCCTTTCCTAAGGAGGATAAATGGCAAATGCAAAGACGCTGGTCGTAGGCGGCCAGCCGCTCAACGTCATCGACGATACCGCGCGCAGCAACGCGCAGACGGCGCTCAACAACGCCGAGTACAACCGCCAGGGCCAAATCGGCAAGTACGGCGGGCAGAACATCGCCACCATCCTGGCGGGAGAGATCGGCAGCGGCAGCGTGTACGACGCGCTGCACAAGCGAGCCGCCAACGGCAACTTCGCGGGCCTGCGCGTGGGAGACTACATCGACGTGCCGCTGGTAAGCGCGTCGGGCGTGGCGGCCCAGCAGTCCGTGCGCTTCCTCCTGGCGCACTTCGACCCGTACTACTGCTGCGGCGACAGCTCCAAAGGCCACCACATCGCCTTCGTGGCCTCCGTGCCCATCGCCGTGGCCAAGACCGTGACCGGCGTTGCCAACGACAGCTTCCTGATGTGGAACACGACCAACACGAACCAGGGCACCGCCGACAAGAAATGCCCCTACCCCAACAGCAACCTCAAGGCGTGGGAGACGGCCTTCGAGGCGTGCCTGCCCGAGGGGCTGGCCAAGTACCTGCTGACCCAGCGCGTCCTGCTCGAGGAGCGTTACAGCGCCAGCGGCGCGCTCAACGACTCCAACTCGTGGAGCTGGCAGGACATCGGCAAGGTGTGGTCGCCCTCCGAGATGGAGGTGTACGGATGCCCGGTGTGGGGCACCAAGGGCTACAGCGTGGGCTTCGACTGCCAGTGGGACCTGTTCAGGGACACGGCGCACCGAGTCAACGGAAATCGGTACAGTTGGTGGCTGCGTTCCGTTGCGTCGGGCTCCGCGTCCAGCGTGTGCTACGTCGACCACTACGGCACTGCCAACTACACCTCGGCGACGCACGTCT
>CAJKGV010000229.1:0-2528 GCA_905199455.1 Collinsella aerofaciens
TGCTGTCGACGCCACCGGAAAACCCGATAGCCACGCGCCCGTATGCCAAAAGCAGCTGTTCGAGCGCCGATAGCTTGTCTTGAAGCTCCTCTGCGGGTGCCGTGGTGTCTAAAATCATGAAACGATCCTTATCGTTGAGTACTCGGTCGAAAACTATAATCCTAATGCGTTACTTGCCATAAGTCTTCTATCTATGTAACGAAAGTGCAATATGCTATATACGTTATATACAAGTTTGTAAAGTGCGGTAGAGTGACAGTAACACAATCCGGTGAGGGGGCCGATATGATCAAGGCTGTTATTTTTGACATGGACGGAACGCTGGTCGACACCGAGCGTTTGGGGATTAAGGCCTGGAAGGCAGGCGCCGCTGAGCTGGGGCTCGCGATTGATGATGCGCTGATCCATCAGTTTATCGGCCGCACGCTGCCCGATGTTATGGACATCCTCGATAAGCATTATGGCAGCCACGAAACCACCGAGGCGATCTATCGTCGCCACAAGGAGATTCGCGACGAGATGGTCAAGACCGAACTGGAACTTAAGGCCGGCGCCGCCGAGTGCCTAGACGAGCTGCTAGCTGCGGGCTATCACGTGGGCCTAGCGACGTCGTCGCGCCTCGTTACGGCCGAGCGCAACCTTAAGATGGTCGGTCTTTTTGACAAGTTTGAAACGGTAACGTGTGGCGAGGACGTCGTGCACGGCAAGCCCGACCCCGAGATGTATCTGCTCGCCTGCGAGCGCGCGGGCTTTGCTCCCGAGGAATGTGCCGTGGTCGAGGATTCGCGCAACGGCTGCGTCTCGGGCATCACGGCCGGATGCCATGTCTTCGCCGTCCCCGATATCGTGCCGCTGCCGCAGGACGTGGTGGATGGCTGCGAGGCCGTGCTCGATACGCTGTTCGATCTGGCGGCGGCGGTCAAGGCCGTGCGCTAGACAATTGCGGTGTTGAAACGAGCAATTGCCCACGTTTGCGCTCAAGCAAAAGGGGTCCGGCAATGGTCGGGCCCCTTTTGCTTGAGCGGCGACTTAGCATACTTGCGGGCGTGCTATAGATACGCACCGAGGTTGATGGCCGTGGCGTCGGTCTGGCTGCTTGCCTGGGTGCTGGCGCGTTCCAGCAGGAACGGCCGCACGAGTTCTTGGCGGTTGATGTCCTCGATGGCCGTGACCGCGGTGACGGTGCGCGCGGCAGAGCCGATGTGGACGTGCTTGGTCTTTGCCGGGGCCTTGTTCTCAATTTGCTCCATGAGCAATTGAACGCCCCTGCGGCCAATCTCGTAGCCCGGGGGCGCTACCGTAGTGAGCGGGACCGATCCGCTCCAAGCGAGTGGGTTGCCATCGCAACCTGCTACGCGTACTTGCCCGGGGACGGCGATGCCTTTGTCGACCAGCGCCGAGATGACGCCCGAGGCCAGCACGTCGGTCAGACCGACGACAAAATCGGGACGTTCGTCCGCGGGGCGCTCGGCGATTTGGGCACCGATGCCGTAGCCGTCGGCAGCGGTATTCCATTCGCCGGCGTCGATGACTTCGATCTTGATATCGGGGTGTAGAGCGAGCGCTTTATGAATGCCAAGGACGCGCAGGGTGAGTTGCATAAATGCTGCTCGGCCGACGACGACAATATGGTGCGCGCCGCGGGCGATGGCAAGTTCGGCAATGATGCGACCCTGGGCCTCGTTGTCAGCCGCTACGTAGTAGCCGGGCTCGGAGCAATGGATGTCCAGATGGACGATCGGCACGGGCATCTTGGTCATGGCGGGGTGCCAGTCGGGGGATGCCATGGGCTGAACCATGACGCCGGACATCTGGGTGCCCATAAAGTAGCGCAGGTAATGGTCCTCGAGAATATCGTCGTTATCGGCGTTGGCGATGAGCAGGTCGTAGCCGTGCTTGCGGGCCTCGTTGTGGGCGCCGCTGGCGATTTGGAGTGAAAAGCCGTGGTCGAGACGGGGGAGCACCAGGCCAAAGGACTTGGTGGCGCCGCCCGCGAGCTGACGAGCGCTTTGGTTGGGCAGGTAGCCAAGGCGATTGATGGTCTCGTTGATGAGCTTGAGGGTCTCGGGGCGCAGCTTTTCGGGGTGGTTGAGCGCGTTGGAAACCGTGCCCAGCGAAACCCCGGCCTCGCGCGCGACGTCGCTGATTTTTACCTTTGCCATAGCGGCCCCTTTGATGCGTTTCAAGTACAAGCCAGATTGTAGCATCCCAAACCTTCCAAAAAGGGACAGGTTTATTTTGGCAGGTTTTATCTGGGGAAACGCTGTTGCCAACGCGGCCACCACGAAGGTGCCTGTCCCCATTGTGGTGGTTCGGACCGGCTGAACGTGTGTGCATCGAGTGGTATCTAAGTTGAGATACCACTTCTGGTATATCAGCTTGCGTTTGCGTGAGTACAATACTCGAACGTTATACGTCTCAGCGCCCCTTGTGCGTGGACGTCTTGCAGTCACGCGAACGAAGGGATTTATCTTATGTGCGGAATCGTCGGCTACACCGGCTCTGATATTGCAAAGAATATCCTGGTC
>CAJKGV010000230.1:0-2525 GCA_905199455.1 Collinsella aerofaciens
TATCCCGCGTTTCCCGATATCGTGAGCCAGGGCACCGTCACGGCTATCGCGTCGGTGGCAAACTCCGACGCCGCCAACGGTGGCGGCGGCAGCGTAACCTTTAACGTCGACATCCTCATCGAGGCGCCCGACGCGCGCCTGAAGCCGGGCATGACGGCCGAGGTATCGGTGGTGACCGAGCAGCTCGACGACGTGGTGATGGTGCCGACGATGGCGCTCATGACCGAAGACGGCGAACACTATTACGTCAACGTGGCAACCGATGACGAGGGCAAGCAAACCCGCCGCGTCAAGGTGACCGTCGTGACGCAAAACGACAACGAAGCCGTAGTCGGCAAGACACAGGTCAAGCGCGACGACCAGGGCAACGAGATCAACCCCAACGTGCCGGTTACCAAGCTGCGCGATGGCGACACCCTCGTCATGGACACCGGAGCGGACGCAACGGCTGACGGCGGCTACAGCGCGGATTCGGGCAGTATGTCTGACGATGAGGGCATGTAATGCGTCCCGTTATCGACATCCGCAACGTGCACCGCATCTTTGAGAGCGAGGCGGGGTGCGCCCACATCCTGCACAACGTGAGCCTGGCGGTAAATCCCGGTGAGTTCGTGGCCATTACCGGCCCCTCGGGCTCGGGCAAGTCGACGCTCATGAACATCCTAGGCTGCCTGGATAAGCCGACGGCGGGCGACTACTACCTGCAAGGGCTCAACGTGGCCGAGCTTGACGATGACGAGCTCACCGAAGTTCGCGCCCTGAGCATTGGCTTTGTCTTTCAGAGCTTCAACCTGCTGCCGCGCCTGTCGGTTATCGAAAATGTCATGCTGCCGCTGGCCTACACCAATGTGCCCCGTAGCCAGCGCGAAATGCGCGCCGTGCACGCGCTGCAGGCCGTCACGCTACCGGTCGACCACTGGGACCACCGCATATCTGAGCTCTCGGGCGGCCAGATGCAGCGTGTCGCCATCGCGCGCGCCCTTGTCAATGACCCGCCCATCATCCTGGCCGATGAGCCGACGGGAAACCTGGACTCCGCCACTGGAGCGCTTGTGATGGAGACCTTCCATAAGCTCCAGAAGCGCGGCAAAACCATCGTTCTTATCACACACGACCCCGGCATCGCCGCCGAGGCCGACCGTGCCGTGACCATCCGCGACGGTCGCATTCACGACGGCGCGTATATTCCACATGCACCGCGGACCCTGCGCGGCGCCGTAGATAGCCTGCCCATGATTTCCGCCTCCGCCAACCCGCCGAAAGGAGTGATGGCATGAGCGCCCGCGATCTCATCCAGGAAGCCCTTCACTCGCTCGAGGCCAACAAGGGGCGCAGCCTGCTCACCATCCTGGGCATTGTCATCGGCATCGCCTCAGTCATTGCAATGACCTCGCTCATCGGCGGCATCCAAAACAGCCTGGTCAACAGTCTGGGCCTCAATGCGGCACGCATGGTGCAAATCTATTCGTCGCAAGAACTCACCATGTCGGACATCGAGAAGCTTCAAAAACTGGTGCCGCAGATAGAGCAGATCGGCATTGTCGACAGCGCGTATACCGAGTACAAGACCGGCGATAAAAGCTATACCGTCATGGCACAGGGTGTCGATAGCAACATGCTCGACGCCGTGGGGGCCAGCAAGCTCGTTGCGGGGCGCACCTATTCCCAGGCCGAGTCCCAATCGGGCTCGCGCGTGGCGCTCATCAGCCGCGGCGGCGCCGATCAGCTTTACGGCAACGAACAGGATGCGCTGGGCAAGACCATTAAGGTCTCCAACGGCGAGGTGCAGATTGTAGGCGTGATTGATGGCGGCGGCGACTCCATGGGCTCGCTCACGCTGTATATGCCACGCGAAACCATCGCCGGGCTGTTTGGCGACGAGAATCCTTCATTCCCCAGTGTGACGGCACTTGCCGCCGAGGGCACGGACATGGATGAGCTTTGTAAGGCCATCGAGTCCAAGGTGCGCGCGATGAAGGGCATCGAGGAGGAGGATGAGTACGACAGTGTATCGGCGACATCCATGAAAAGCGCCATCGATGCACTCAACTCCTTTATGGGCGCGTTCTCGCTCATCATGGGTGCTGTCGCCAGTATCTCGCTGCTGGTCGGCGGTATCGGCATTATGAATATGATGCTAACCAACGTGACTGAGCGCATTCGAGAGATCGGCATCCGCCGCGCTCTGGGCGCCAGTCGTCGCGATATCACCGCGCAGTTTTTGGCCGAGTCCTCGGCGCTGTGCGTCACCGGCGGCCTACTGGGTGTCCTGATAGGCTATCTGCTGGCCTGGGGCCTCGCGATGTTTGCCTCCGGATCAGGGATTCTTGGCGAGCTCGGTGCCAGTGGGCAAATCACACCGAGTTTTTCAATCGCCACGGTGCTGCTGGCCTTCGCCGTCTCCGTCGGCATCGGCGTAATCTTTGGCTTCTACCCCGCTCGCCGCGCGGCAAAGCTCGACCCGGTGGAGTGCCTACGCTACCAGTAAGTCACCACCAACAAGTTGCGGTGAATTAGGGACTGAA
>CAJKGV010000231.1:0-2468 GCA_905199455.1 Collinsella aerofaciens
GTTGCACCGGTTCAGCGCCTTGATCGGGGCTGAACTTGCCGATACGCTCGAGCGTGGAGCGCAGATTTTGCTCCTTGGCGGCGAGCTGTGCCGTGCGTGAGAGATTGCCCCACGAGCAGCCGCCGCAGATGCCCACGAAGGGGCAGGGAGACTGAATGCGATCGGGGCTTGGCTCCAGAATCTCGGTGGTGCGGGCACGCATGAACGACTTGCCGTCCTGTACGACCTCGGCCTCGACGGTGTCGCCTGCCACGGCGCCCTGCACAAAGACGGCCTTGCCGTTGTCGGCGTGCGCCAGCCCGTCGGCGCCGTAGGTCATCGATTCTATAGTGAGCTTCATATTCCTGCCTGTCATTCGCGTTGTTGTTCGCACCATGGTAACAGGGAAAAGCGCCCCGCATCCGAGGCTTTCCTCAAATGCGGGGCGCTTCTACAAACTGCTTCTACAAACGACTATTTCGTCTTGCCGGTAATGAGCGTCTTAAGACCCAGGCCGATCAGACCCAGGCCCATGCGCACGCGGCCGGGGCGATGGCGCTCGATGGCCTTGGTCTTGCCGGCGGGCTTATCGCGACGGGCGCTCGTCTCGGGTGCGGGCTTGATGACCTGCGGATCGGGCTGAGGTGCAGGTGCAGGCTCGGGCTCAATGACGGTCGCCTGGACCTCTTGGACCTTGGGTGTGGCCGGCTGCGGCTCAGGAGCAGGGGCGGGCTTTGCCTCGGCGGCGGGCTCCGGAGTCGCAGTAGCGGGCTCGGGCGCTTTCTCCACGGCGGGCTCTGCGGCAGCCTCGGGCTCATTCACCGGGGGAGCTGCAACCGCTTCCGGTTTGGCAGCTGCCCCGTGTTCAACCTCGGCCTGAATGGCCTCCTCGGCCACACGTTCCTTCTCCTGTGCGTGCTGCTGCGCGGCGGCCTCGGCGTTGCAATAGGCACGCTCCAGCAGGGCTTCCTGCGAGTTGAAGGGTTTCTCACCCTCTGCACGCTCCACGGGGACCCAGGTGCCGTCGCTCGTGAGGCTGCGGGCCTTCACGTTGTCGCGCAGCTGCATGCCCATGTACTCGTGCACTAGGGCGCGGCAGGTGGGGTCGAGCACGGGGAAGGCAATCTCCACGCGGTGCTCGGTGTTGCGCGTCATCATGTCTGCCGAGCTCAGGTAAATCATGTCCGAGTCCACGCCGAAAGCATAGACGCGCGCGTGCTCCAAAAAGCGTCCGACGATGGAGCGGACATGCACGTTCTCGGTCTTGCCCGGAACACCGGGCTTGAGGCACGAGATGCCGCGGATGATCATGTCTACGCGCACGCCGGCACACGATGCCTCGGCGATCTTGTCGATAACCTCGCGGTCGGTGAGCGAGTTGAGCTTAAAGAACACACGGGCGGGCTCGCCAGCGAGAGCGCGCTGAATCTCGCGATCCAGACCGCGCATGATGAGCGGTTTCAGTCCGACGGGCGCCACACCCAGGAAGCGGTAGTCGCCGCGCAGGTTGCCCAGCGACAGATTGCGGAAGAACAGGTTGGCGTCCTCGCCGATGCCGGGATGGGCGGTCATGAGCATAAAGTCGCTGTAGAGTTTGGCCGTCTTCTCGTTAAAGTTGCCGGTGCCCAAAAGCGTGAGGCGGGTGAGCGCCATGCCCTCGCGATAGGTGAGCTGGCAGATCTTTGAGTGGCATTTAAAGCCCTCGGAACCATAGATGACGGTGCAGCCTGCCTCTTCCAGACGCTCGGCCCACTCGATGTTGTTCTGCTCGTCAAAGCGGGCGCGAAGTTCCATGAGCACCGTGACCTCTTTGCCGTTCTCGGCAGCATCGATCAGCGACTCGCACAGGCGGCTCTGCTTGGCCACGCGGTAGAGCGTGATGCGCAGCGAGATGCACTCGGGGTCGTAGGCGGCCTCGTGCACCAGATCCAGGAAGGGGTTCATGGCCTCGTAGGGATAAAAGAGCAGCTTGTCGCCCTGCAGCACCTGTTCGCGGATGGAGCGGGTCATATCGATGGTGGGGTTGGGCTGCGGCCTAAACGGCGTAAAGAGCAGCTCGTTGCGCAGGTGCTCGGGAATCTTGCCCTCAATGCCAAAGACGTAGCCCAGGTCGAGCGGGATATCGCAGGTAAAGACCGAGCGGCGCGAAAGCTCGAGTGCCTTGCGGATGGTCTTGAGCGTCGCCTTCTCGAGCGACCCCGAGACCGCGAGCACTACCGGCTGCAGACGCAGGCGCTTCTTGAGGATGCGCTTCATGTGCTGGCGGTAGTCCTCTTCCTCTTCGACGCCCTCGCCGTCTGGATCGATGTCGGCGTTGCGGGTGACTCGGATGAGTGCGCGGTCGAGTGGCTTGTAGGAGCCAAAGCAGCTGTCCAGGCAGGCGAGGATGACGTCCTCGAGCAAGATGTAGGAGTAGGTGCCGGTGGGCGAGGGGATCTCGACCACGCGGTTCATCGAGGCGGGAATCTCGATAAGGCCCAGCAGGCTCT
>CAJKGV010000232.1:0-2451 GCA_905199455.1 Collinsella aerofaciens
ATCTTTCGGACGCGCGCATGGATGAGCTGGCGAGCATGCGCCGCAAGCTTGCCGGCAGTGTGGATCCCGATGCCCCCAAGGCGGTGTTGGAGCCCTCGCTGGTGCCGTACTACAATCCGCTGTTCGCTGACCGCTTTAGCTGGGCGCTCGAGTTTCGCATTCGCTGTGGTTCGGTGTCCTACGTGGTCAAGGATATCGACGGCATGGCCGACGCCTACGTCCGAGGCGGCACCTTCTCGTACGGCAAGAAACTCACGTTTGTCCATACGCCCGAAGCCTTCGAAGACGTGTCGACAAAGCTGCTCAACCTTGTTGTGACGACAGTTGCCTATCTCGATGACATCACAAGCTCGCGTTCGGCGTCGTACGACTTTGCCCGTAGCGGTTTTGTTGCCGAGCGTCAGTTGCCGCTGTCCGAGCATAGCATCGTATATGTGCTGGACCTGCTGCGCGGCCAGACCATCTCCTTTGAGCCCGCCTGGTCGCGGGGGACGACGACGCATCGCACCTATGACGTGGCGGTTGAGCTGTCTCCGCAAGGGGAGGACGAGGCGTCCGCTAAGCGCCCACCGCTCCTTGCCGCCAAAATTGCGCCGGCGGCTGGTGGCAGCTACGATCTGCGCCTGCCGGCCGATGCATACTGCTTTGCTTCGGGCGACGTTGCCTATCTGGTCGACACCCGCCGTGCGCGCCGCACCGATGTAGCGTTTGCCCAGCATGCGGCGCCGTTCCTATCGCGCTTACTGCCCTGTCGCACGCCGGTTCATATCGCCGTCGACCAGGTGGGGGAGTTCTGTCGTATGGCGCTGCCCATTTTGCGCGACTACACCGACCTTACCGCGCCCGCCGCGCTCGATACCGTGGCGCCCGAGCCGAGCTTTGCCATGGCGATCGGCGTCGACGATGGGCTCGTGACCTGCAAAGTTACGGTTACCTACGGCGACTGGTCGGCAGATCTCTTTAGCCTGGGCGCTCCGGGCAGCCCCTTCGAGGAGCAGCGCCCGGGCGTGCCGCCGCGCGACGAGGTGGCAGAGTTTCGCGTTATGGACACGGCGGCCCTGTATTTCGACTTTTACGAGGGCGGCCTGGCGTTTGAGGAACGCGATGACGAGAGCCTGTTCCGCTTGCTGACCGAGGGCCTGTCTGCCCTGTCCGAGCTGGGCGAGGTCATGCTCAGCGACCGCCTGCGCCAGGTCTCGGTCCGCCCTGCGCCCAAGCTTTCGGTGCGTGCGACCGTCAAGAGTAACCTGCTCGACGTCGAGCTGGGCGCGAGTGGGCTTTCGGCGGCAGACCTTGCCATCTACCTCGACTCCTACAAGCGTCACCAGACGTTTGCGCGTCTTACGTCGGGCGACATCATTCGCCTGGACGAGGGAGCGCGCGCCGCGTTTGGCCTTGCCGAGGATTTGGGGGTCGATGCTGTCGACCTGCTCGACGGCGTGTCGCTTCCCGCGTCGAGTACCCTGTTCGTCGACAGCATGCTTGCGCGCACGCCCACGCTCGAAGCCGATCGCGATGCTGCATTCCGTCGCACCGTCGAGCGCCTGGATACGCTCGGCAAGATGGACTTTACGGTACCTGCCTCGCTCAAGGCCACGCTGCGTGGCTACCAGGTCGACGGCTACCAGTGGCTCGGCTCGCTCGAACACCTGGGCCTTGGCGGCATCTTGGCCGACGACATGGGCCTGGGCAAAACGCTCCAGATGATCGCGCACATTCTGGCGCGCGTGGAAGCGGGGGACATTAAGCCCACGCTCGTGGTGTGCCCTGCGTCGCTCGTGTACAACTGGACTGCCGAGCTGGAGCGCTTTGCGCCCTCGCTCGATGTTTGCGCCATCGTGGGCGCCAAGGCGCAGCGTCGCGTGCAAATCGCCGGCGTGGCCGAGCATAACGTGGTCGTGACGTCGTATGACCTTATGCGGCGCGATATCGACGAGTACGTCGAGCAGGACTTTGCCCGTGTGGTGCTCGATGAGGCCCAGTACATTAAAAACCCGCTCACCCAGGTGGCGCGCGCCGCAAAGCGCCTGCCTGCCGGCGTGCGCTTTGCTCTGACGGGCACGCCCATCGAAAATCGCCTATCCGAGCTCTGGAGCATCTTCGACTTTTTGATGCCGGGCCTGCTGGGCACGCGTGAATCGTTTGCAAAGCGCTTCGAAAGTCCGGTCGAGCACTCCGAGGGCGACAGCGCCGCTCGCCTGCAGGCACTCGTGTCGCCGTTTGTGCTGCGCCGTGTCAAGGAAGACGTGGTGGCCGACCTGCCCGAGAAGATCGAGGACACTGTCGTGGCTCAGCTCGCCGGTGAGCAGCGCAAGCTGTACCTGGCAAATCAGGACCGCATCGCCCAGCAGGTGCAGCACCGCGAGGCCGGGGAGTTTAAGAAAGACAAGCTCAAGGTGCTCGCCGAGCTCACCAAGCTGCGCCAGATCTGCTGCGACCCGCGTCTACACT
>CAJKGV010000233.1:0-2434 GCA_905199455.1 Collinsella aerofaciens
CTCCGAGGGCTCGTTCGATACCGGCGAGTTGCATATCGATTTTGATGCCGGCATCGCCACGATGGATGGCGAGGAGCTGCACCTGACGCCGATCGAGTACAAGCTCTTGTGCCTGCTGGCGCACAACGCCGACAAGGTGCTGACGCACCAGTTTATCCTGCACGAGATTTGGGGTACGGCGACCAAGAGCGACCTGGCGAGCCTGCGTGTCTTTATGGGCACGCTGCGCAAGAAGATTGAGTCCGACCCCGCGCATCCGCGCTATATCCAAACGCACGTGGGTATCGGTTACCGCCTGGTCACCCAAGGCTAGATCGCCAACCACCATCCCAATATGAGTTGCGGTGAAATACGGTCTAAATTTGCCTTATTCCAGGCAAAACAGTCCGTATTCCACCGCAACTTTGTTATTTGCCCTTGGGCTTGCTGGCGTAGAACTTCTTCTTTTTGGGCTTGTCGGCGGGGGAGGGTTTGCCGGCAAAGTTGGACTTGCCGTTGCCGGCCTGCGCGTGCGCGGGCGCCGTTGCGCGAGGCTTGCGGGTCTCGGGGTTGCGCAGCTCCTCGGTTCGCTCTGCAATCTCCTCGGCGCTAAAGCCGACTTCTGCCATGGCGTCCTCGATGGGCAGGCGGCGCACGATATAGCAATGGTGCACCTTCTGGTTGCGTGCGAAGTCCTCGGGGATGGTCTGCGCCGTAATGTCCTGTAGCACCACGCCCGCGCGTGCGAGCTTGCGCGCCTCGGGGCGGAAGCCGCGCAGGTTGCAGCTAAAGATGGCATGTCCGCCCTGTGTGAGCAGGCGCGACACGCCGGCCAAAAGCTCAACATGGTCACGCTGGACATCCCAGGTGCGACGGCCCATCTTGGACGAGTTCGAGAACGTGGGCGGGTCGACAAAGATCAGATCCCAGCGGTTGCGCGTCTGGCGCTGGTCACGAATCCAGGCGAGCACGTCATCGCGTACAAAGTGATGCTGCGGCCCCACAAAGCCGTTCTGACGCATATTGCGCTCGGCCCAGTCCAGATAGGTGTTGGAGAGGTCGACCGTCACGGTCTCCTCGACGCCGCCGTCTGCCGCGTAGCAGGTGGCGGTGCCGGTATAGGCGAACAGGTTGAGGAAGCGGCGCGCCTGCTTGGCGTGCTCGCGCACCAGGTTGCGGGTGACGCGGTGGTCCAGGAAGATGCCCACATCCAGATAGTCATCAAAGTTGACGGCAAAGGTGAGTCCGCCCTCTTCGATGAGCGGCAGGCGACGGCGTGCGATATTGGCGCGCTCGCCCGATCCGCCCTTGCCGGCTCCCTGCTTGCCGTACTGCGAGCCGCCGCGCGAACGCATGCGGGCCTTGGCGTGCACGTGCTCGGCCGGAACATCCAGGATGCGCGGCGCGATGACCAAGATATCGAGCATGCGGGCCTGGGCCAGCGCGGGGTCGATGGTCTTGGGCGCGGCGTATTCGGCGATGACGAGCCAGCGTCCCGGCGTCTGCGGGCAGCCCTCGTACAGATCGATGGCGGCGGAGTAATCGGGCAGGTCGGCATCGTAGACGCGGTAGCAACTCACGCCCTCGCGCTTGGCCCACTTACGGCGCAGGCGGGCATTCTTGCGCAGGCGGTTGGCGAACTGCTCCGACTCGGGGATGAGCACGGGCAGCGGCTTGCCGTCGCCCAGGTCGAGCATGGCGGCAGGCTCGGGCATGGCGGAAGCGGCGGCTTTGTCGTTGAGTTCGTTGGTATCCGCAACCTCGGCTTCGACATCCGCACTGGTCGTAGCCTCAAACGCCGCGGCGGTGTGGTCGAGCGAGGGCCAGACTTCGACGGTCGCCTCCTCGTTGTTGGGCATGACGGCAATCGAGCGCTCGGGCTCGGCGTGGAGCGCGCGGGCCAGCAATCCGTCGCGGGTGAGCGCGGCGACCGGCGCCGAAGTGAGCTCGGGCGCGCGGCGCAGCTCACCGACCAGCGTCATGGCGTCGTGCATGAGCGAAAGCGGTGTCTCGGTCGTATCCGCGACCACGGCGGCGCCGGCGACAGTGCCTGCGTGGTCCAGTACGGTTGCGGACTTGGCGGCGCAAAAATCGACAAAGCGCTTGTAGCCGGCACACTTGACCATGCGCTCGGCGGTCTTGCGGGCGGCGGGGTCAATGTCCACGGCGACGATGCACGCCTGGCGCTCACGCGCCGCGGTCTCGCGCTCGCGTGCCTCGGCAAGCAAATGCTCCCACAGAGCGGCGTCGTGCAGCTGCCAGCCCTCAAAGCCCCAGCGCTCGCGTGCGGCGCCCGGGGCGCGGTCGGTCAGAATGTTCACGGCCTCCAACAGCAGACCGCCGCCTGCGCACGAGGCATCGACCAGCGTGGGCAGGGCTTCGTTTTCGTAATCATCGGCAGTCAGCTCGCGCTCGCACAGTGCGGTCCAGCCGACCTGCGCCAGCACCAGGGCGG
>CAJKGV010000234.1:0-2413 GCA_905199455.1 Collinsella aerofaciens
ACCTCGTAGCAGTCGAGACGCATGATCTCGTCCTCGACCAGATCCTGAATCTCCTCGACCGACACGGTGTGGCCCGCGTTCTCGCATGCCTCGGCGACGTTTTGTGCCGCGTAAACCACCTGGCGGTCGGTAAGACGAGAGCTCTCCTCGACCTCCAAGTTTGCGGCGCGGATGGCATTGACGATCTTATCGATGTCAAAGACAACCTCGGTGCCGCTGCGCTTGATGATCTTCATCCTCTTGCCTCTTTCGCGTCGTAGCCTCATTGCGCTTCAGAGCCAAACGATACCCGGCAGGGCTTGCCCCTGTCTTGCGGCGCCGTCGCGCAATCTGTGTTCTCGATAAACCATAAGTCCTCATGCGGACAATCCTCGCGGCCGATCAGGCGGCTCAAAGGCGTGTCCAAATGGGACGAATAAGGTCTTCGTTCTCTGTCCGCCATCTATCATACGACAAAGACGCATCTATATCCTGTATTCTTTTTTTAGTTCAAACACAACATATAGTGTTTCAGCAGGTCAAAGCAATTGGTCATTTTGCAGACGCATTATAAATGAGGGATATTTGACAAGTCGGTAAAACGTTACCAACACGGCTACCTGCATGGCAGTTATAAAACGCCCTTAGTCAAGCCGCTGACAAATCCTACCAAAACCAAGCCGCTCACGCCAAAATAATCCAAAAGATTGCGCTTGACCAACATGTTGCGGTCACGCTCGGTCAGGACGTATGCAATCAGCCAGTGCCCCTACGGGATGCGAAGATCATCGCACGCGGATCTTGAGTTCAATATCTGGTGCCACATTTGGCGACCAAAACAAAACAGCCCAGAGACATAGTCTCTGAGCTGCGAACATTTGGTGGGCGTTAGAAGATTTGAACTTCTGACCTCTTCCGTGTCAGGGAAGCGCTCTCCCCCTGAGCTAAACGCCCAAATGGAGCGGACAACGGGGCTCGAACCCGCGACCCCAACCTTGGCAAGGTTGTGCTCTACCAACTGAGCCATGTCCGCTTACGAGGATTAATCTTACGTGATGCCCGCATCCTATGCAAGAACTTTTTTTGAAAAGTTTTGCGACGCCCTCGTGAACCTCGCGAAGACATCAGCCGCCACGGAGGGTGCAGGCAAACTCAAACTCGCCGCAAGAGGTCTTTACATCTCACCGAGCATGATCCAGGCAGAGCTGTCCTGCGCGAGCCTGCCGTCTGCAAGCGGTGATGAGGTGAGCAGGACCCTGCCCGCCGGCAGCTCCACGGGTGCTGCACCGAAGTTCGTCACACACGCCCATCCGTTGTCGCGGCGATAGGCGATGACGCCGCCCTCAGCGCCCTCGGCACCATCCGCAAGGCCGGTGCGCCCGTCAAGATCGAGCCACGCAAGATCGTTGGCGCACCTGCGCAGCTTGCGCCGCAGCCAGAGGGCGTCACGATAGAGCGCAAGCATCGATGTCGGGTCCGCTTCTTCTCTATCGGCAGCGTAATCGGAAAACCATGCAGGCTGCGGCAGATGGGGCGCCGCATCGGCGTCGGCCGGTGAAAACCCAAACGATCCGCCCTGTGCGGGATCGTCCGCTGCCACCCACGGCAGGGGCACACGGCAGCCGTCGCGCCCCTTCTCGCGCTTCGGTCCGTGCGTATTGGTCGCAGTGGGATCTTCGAGTGCAGCCCACGGAATGTCAGCCACCTCAAAAAGGCCGAGTTCCTCACCCTGATACACGTATGCCGAGCCCGGAAGCGCCAGCTCAAGCAAAAGGGCCGCCCGCGCGCGGCGCTCGCCGAGTTCACGGTCCTCGTCATAAGACGACCCGTCGCGTAAGAGCCAGTCGAGCGCAATCTGATGGTAGCGCGTCGCCTTGATTTGCGGCAGGGCATAGCGTGTCGCCACGCGCGGCACGTCATGGTTGGAGAGTACCCAGGTCGAGGCGGAATCGGATTCGATGGCCGCCTTCAAGCCCTCCTCGATTGCAGCGTGCATGTCATCATAGGTCCAAATGGCCTTGGCGAACTCAAAGTTGAATGTCTGGCCAAGCTCGTTGGGACGCGCGTAGAGATACTGGCGCTCGGGCAGCACCCACGCCTCGGCAACGGCGCTGCGCGGCGGATTATAGCGGTCGAACACGCGGCGCCACTCGCGATAGATCTCGTGGACCTCGTTGCGGTCCCACAGCGGATGAGTGCCGTCGTCAACCATGTCATCGCCCTCGGCGAGATGCCACCGGTCGAGGTCATCGCGGTCGAGATCCTTGGCAAGACCGTGCGCCACATCAATGCGAAAGCCATCGACGCCTCGATCGCTCCAAAATGTCAGGACGTCGCAAAAGAACGTGTGAACCTCGGGGCATGACCAGTCAAAGTCCGGCTGCTCGGGCGTAAACATGTGCAGATACCACTGACCGTCCGCAACACGCGTCCA
>CAJKGV010000235.1:0-2380 GCA_905199455.1 Collinsella aerofaciens
GTTATGGACAAAACTGCGTTCTTTACCATGCCGAGCGGTCTGTACGTGGTGAGCGCCGCGGCAGACGGGCTGCGCGCCGGCTGCGTCATCAACACTGCGGTGCAGGTGACGTCCATGCCGCCGCGTATTTCGGTTGCCGTGAACAAGGACAATGTCACCTCGGGCGTCATCGCATCGGCCAAAGCGTTCGCGCTGACCGTGATCGATCAGACTGCCGACATGCTCTACATCGGTAACTTTGGGTTCCGCACCAGCAGCGATTATGACAAGTTTGCCAAATACGAGACCCGCGAGACGGCTCTGGGCATGCCCTATGTGCCTGAGCACGCGGCGGCCCTGTTTAGCTGCCGTTTGATCGACACTGTGGATGTGGGCACGCATCTGCTGTTTATTGGCGAGGTCGAGGATGCCGAGCGCCTGAGCGACGAGACGCCGCTGACGTACGACTACTATCACAAGGTGCTAAAGGGCAAGACGCCGCCCAAAGCCTCGTCGTATCAAGGCTAGAAATGTTCTAAAAATACTTGCATTATGTTATTGAGAATATATACTAATAAGTAAGTACACCAGCAGTCACGTTCGAGAGGAGAACATCATGGCTGAGGAGAAGAAGACGTATAAGTTTGTGTGCACCGTTTGCGGTTACGAGGTTGAGGTCGACACGCCCGAGCTGCCCGAGGACTACGTGTGCCCGGTCTGCGGCGTCGGCCCCGATGAGTTTGAGCTTGTCGAGGAGTAGCTCGTAGACACACGGCGAAAGCCGAACATAGCTCTGTCCAAGGGCCCCGGTCGAATTCTCGGCCGGGGCCCTTTTGATTTATCTGACGGTTTAAAACGGTCTCACGTGTTACAGATTAAGACGTTACATCTGGACAGTCACGCCATCCCAATTACATCCCCGTTAGCAGCACGATGTCGAGAATCGTCACGATGACGCCGATCCCTACGAGCAGCGCGTTGAGCGGGCGCGAGTTGGCGTATTTGCCCATGACGCGGCGTGAGCTGGTGAGCCGTATGAGCACAAAGACCGTAATTGGCAGCTGAAGCGACAACAATGCCTGACTCCAGATGAGACCTTCAAAAGGATTTGGGACGACCAGGCACGCCGTCACTGCGCCGACGAAACAGGCCGCCACCCCGATCGAGGAATGTCGGTCGTGGATGTCGTATTCCTCGTCGAACATGCCCGCGGTGATGGTGCCTGCCGCCATGCCCGCCGTCACGCTACTCGAGAGGCCCGCAAACAGCAACGCCACCGCAAGGATGGTCGAGCTCGCCGGGCCCAAGATGGGGGAGAGCGTGGCCGCTGCGACGGCGAGGTCGTCTACGACAATGCCGTGCGCAAAGAAGGTCGTTGCGGCCAGGATGACCATGGCCGAGTTGATTGCCCAGCCCACGCCCATCGAAAAGAGCGTGTCGAAGAGCTCGTAGCGCAGACGCTCTTCGATAACCTGCTCGCCTTGGCCTTCGAAGTGCATGGATTGGATGACCTCGGAGTGCAGAAAAAGGTTGTGTGGCATAACGACCGCACCCAGGACACTCACGATAATCGCGGCAGAGCCAGTGGGCATACTGGGCGTGATCCAGCTTGCGGCGGCTTGCGGCCAGTCGACCTTGACTAGTGCAAGCTCGGCCAAAAACGAGAGTCCTACCACGCCTACGAAGGCGATGATCCAGCGTTCGGCACGCTTGTAGGAGCTCGTCATGAGCATCGCCATCGATACTGCCGCCACGATGACGCAGCCCGCGCGCACGGGCAGCCCAAAGAGCATCTGGAGCGCGATCGCGCCGCCCAGGACCTCGGCCATAGCGGTGGCGATGGTCGCGAGGTAGGCACTGGCGAGTACCGCGCGTCCCACGATGCGGGGGAGGTAGCGTGTCGTGGCCTCGGCAAGACAGGTGCCCGTGGCGATGCCCAAGTGCGCCGCGTTGTGCTGCAGCACGATGAGCATGATCGTGGACAGCGTGACGATCCACAGCAGCGCGTAGCCAAACTGCGAGCCGGCGGCCATGTTGGAGGCCCAGTTGCCCGGATCGATAAAGCCGACGGTCACGAGCAGCCCGGGGCCGATATGCCGGGCGATATCCAGACCTCCGTGGCCTCCGGTGCGGTGCGAGCCAAAGTGTTGTTTGAGATGGTTGAGCATGGTGAGCTCCTGCGTGCCGTTTGTTTGACGCCGCAAAGGATACCCGTTTTAGGCCAAAAAGTTAACCGTGACTAACAAAATTGTTGTATTTGAATGGGACGGTGAAAGGGGATTGCCGAAATGTCTTGATCTGTAACAACTGGGGATGGAAATTGGGTCTAGGTGTTACAGATCAAGACAGGAAGAAATGGTCCTATGGAAAATCTCGATCTGTAACAGCTGACCGCCAAAAC
>CAJKGV010000236.1:0-2368 GCA_905199455.1 Collinsella aerofaciens
CGCTCAAACACCGTCACGCGGGCACCGCGACGCGCAAGCTCCCATGCTGCCACCAGACCAGCAGGACCGGAGCCCACCACGGCAACCGTGGGCGCGCCCTCCCCTGCCGGCTCAAAGCGGCGCGGACCGCCGTTGGCCCACTCATGGTCGCTGATCGCACGCTCGTTGTCATGGATCGTCGTGGGTTGGCCATCGACCGAACCCAGGTTGCACGCGGCCTCGCACAACGCCGGGCACACGCGACTCGTAAACTCGGGCATGGGCGAGGTGAGCGACAGGCGCTCGGCAGCCTCATCCCAGCGGCCGCGGTACACCAGCTCATTCCACTCGGGAATCAGGTTGTGCAGCGGGCAGCCGCTCGGGCGTGCCTTGCCAAAGCTCGCGCCCATCTGACAAAACGCCACACCGCACATCATGCAGCGGCTCGCCTGGGCACGGCGCGCATCGTCGTCGAGCTCCACGTACAGCGGATCGAAATCGCGGTTGCGCTCCTCCACGGGGCGCAGCTCGTGGGTCACGCGATCGATATCAAGAAAAGCACCGGGCTTACCCATGGCACTTACGCCTCCTTCTTGGTCGAAGCAACAGAGCTGGCAGCCACGGACGCAGCGCCCGCGCCAGCAGCACCACCCGCCACATCAAAGCGAGCGACATCGGCGGCGTCGGCGCGACCGGTCACAATGTCAAACGCCAGCTCCTCGGCCTGCGCATGCGTCTTGCCGACGGCCTCGGCGGCGGCGACAATCGCCAGCACGCGCTCGTACTCGGTTGGAATGACCTTCGCAAAGTGCTTGCTCATCGTCTCAAAGCTGTAGAGCAGCTTAATGCCGCGCGGGCTCTGCGTCGCGTCCACGTGCTCCTGGATGAGCTCGCGAATCTGCGCCAGCTCACCGGCCGTCGGGGCTTTAAGCTCAACGCTCTCGTGGTTCACACGGGCATCGAGCGTGCCGTACTGGTCAAAGACGTAAGCCACGCCGCCCGTCATGCCGGCGGCGAAGTTCTGCCCGACCTCGCCCAGGATGAGCGCCAGACCTCCCGTCATGTACTCGCAGCCATGGTTGCCGCAGCCCTCGACCACCACGGTGGCACCGGAGTTGCGTACGCCAAAGCGCTGGCCGGCCAGGCCGTTAATGAAGCCGCGACCGCTCGTAGCGCCAAAGAAGGCCACGTTGCCCACGATGATGTTCTCGTCGAACTTGTAGGTCGCATGCGGGTTGGGGCGCACCGACACCTCGCCGCCCGAAAGGCCCTTGCCAAAGTAGTCGTTGGCGTCGCCGCACACGTTGAGCGTAATGCCGCGCGGCAGGAAGGCGCCAAAGCTCTGACCGGCCGAACCATCGCAATCGATGGTGATGGAGCCGGCGGGCAGGCCCTCGGGATGCGCCTTGGTCACCGCGTTGCCCAAGATG
Organism: Collinsella aerofaciens; assembly: GCA_905199455.1. Lineage (GTDB taxonomy): Bacteria > Actinomycetota > Coriobacteriia > Coriobacteriales > Coriobacteriaceae > Collinsella > Collinsella aerofaciens_AW. The sequence goes on from CAJKGV010000236.1 coordinate 1,410, forward strand.
GTGCCCACGCAGCGGTTGACGTTGGCGATATCGGCGCGAAAGCGAATCGGACGCAGGTGCGCACGGGCATCGGCCGTATAGGGCACAAACAACGTGGAGTCGAGCGTCTTATCGAGCTCGCTGTCCGCAGCCATCTGGGGCAGGAAGTGACGGCCGTCGGCGCCCGGGATGTGGGCACCAAACTCACAGGTCGCGCTTGCCAGCACGGGCGACAGATCGAGCAGGTTGGCCTTGCGGTTGCCCGGGACCTCGATCTGGCGCAGGCACTCGGGATGGCCGACCATCTCGTCGACGGTGCGGAAGCCCAGGCTCGCCATGACCTCGCGCAGCTGCTCGGCAACAAAGAGCATAAAGTGCTCGACGTGCTCTGGCTTGCCGCGGAAGCCGCGACGCAGGCGGCAGTTTTGCGTAGCGATGCCGGCCGGGCAGGTATCCTGCTGGCAGTCGCGCTGCATGAGGCAGCCCATGGAGATGAGCGGCATGGTCGCAAAGCCAAACTCCTCGGCACCCAGCAGGCAGGCGACGGCGACGTCGGTGCCGTCCATGAGCTTGCCATCGGCCTCGAGCACCACGCGTGAGCGCAAACCGTTTTGCAGCAGCGTCTGCTGGGCCTCGGCAAGGCCAAGCTCCAGCGGCAGACCCGCGTGCCAGATAGAGTCGCGCGCAGCGGCACCCGAGCCGCCATTGTGGCCGCTGATCAAGATCTTGTCGGCAGCGCCCTTGGCCACGCCGGTGGCGATGGTGCCGACGCCGGCCTCGCTGACCAGCTTGACCGACACGCGTGCGCCGGGATTGGCGTTCTTAAGATCGAAGATCAGCTCTGCCAGGTCCTCGATGGAGTAAATATCGTGGTGAGGCGGAGGCGAGATCAGGCCGATGCCGGGCGTGGACTGACGGACCTCGGCAATCCAGGGATAGACCTTCTTGCCGGGCAGGTGGCCGCCCTCGCCGGGCTTGGC
>CAJKGV010000237.1:0-2348 GCA_905199455.1 Collinsella aerofaciens
TGCGTTTGGCCTCTTGCGAGGACAAGCGCTCGTCCTCAAACTCCAGCGGAAGTTCGAGCTTGTCGGCAATCTTTTGGGCCACGGCGGCAACGCGCTCGGCCTGGGGGCCGGGCTCACCGGCCATGGTCAGGGGACGTCCGCTTACCAGGATGTCGGGCTCATAGTCCTCGACCAGGTAGCGGAACGTCTTGGCCATACCGGTGACCTCGGCGGCCGGGAGCACCTTGACGGGCATCGCCATCTTGCCATCACGGCTCGAGACGGCAATGCCAATCCTGGTCTCCCCTATGTCCAGTGCGAGCGCGACCACAGCGACTACTTAGGTTCTTAGGCGCCGAGCGCGGTCTTGGCGGCCGCGAGGGCATCGGCGATGCCGGCAGCATTCTTGCCACCGGCCTGGGCCATGTTGGGACGGCCACCACCGCGACCGTCGACCAGGCCCGCGATCTGCTTGATCACATTGCCGGCGTGGAACCCGGTCTTCACGGCGTCATCGGAGCCGGCAGCGAGCAGGGCCGGAGTGCCCTTCTCAGTCACGCTGGCGACGACACAAGCGACAGGGCCAGCGACCTTCTGGTGCACGGTATCCCATACGTTGCGCAGGTCGGCAGCTTCAAGGCCCTGGAGCTCAGCAACGACGAGCTTGTAGCCACCGAGCTCGACAGCACCCTCGATGGCGCTGGAAATGGCGTCGGAGGAACCACCGGTCAGAGCCTTTTTGAGCTTGTTGGACGTCTCGCGCAGCTCGACCTGCAGGTTCTCCACACGGGCGGGAACCTCGTCGACGCGGCACTTGAGCGCAGCGGCGGCGGCGTCAACGAGTGCCAGGCGGTCGGCCATATAGTCGAGAGCACCCTTAGAGGTCACGGCCTCGATACGGCGGACGTTCGAGCCCGTAGAGGACTCGGAAATAATCTTGAACAGGCCGATCTCGGCGGTGTTGGCAGCGTGCGTGCCACCGCAGAGCTCGCGAGAGAACGGCTGGTCCTCGGCGCCCACGGAGACGACGCGGACGACATCGCCGTACTTCTCTCCAAACAGAGCGACAGCGCCGGCAGCCTTAGCCTCGTCGATGCCCATAACACGGGTCACGACCGGCTTGGAGGCGAAGATCTGCTGGTTGACCAGGTCCTCGACAGCCTTGAGCTGCTCGGAGGAAAGGGCCTCGAAGTGCGTAAAGTCAAAGCGCAGGTGCTCGGGCGTCACCAGCGAGCCGGCCTGGGAGACGTGCTCGCCCAGGACCTGCTTAAGGGCAGCGTCGAGCAGGTGCGTGGCGGTGTGGTTGCGGCGCAGGAAGCCACGGCGCTCGGCGTCGAGAGTGGCGGTCACAGCGGCACCGACAGTCAGCGTGCCATCGGCAACGTGCGCGACGTGGGCATACAGGCCGTTGTGGTTCTTGGTGTCGGCAACGGTCAGAACAACGCCCTCAGCGGAAAGCTTGCCGGCATCACCCTGCTGACCACCCATCTCGGCATAGAACGGGGTGCGGTCGAGCACGACCTCGACATCCTCGCCCGCGGCTGCGGACTCGACGGACTCGCCGTTGCGCACGATGGCGACGACCTTGGCGCCCTCGATCACATCGTTGTCATAGCCGTCGAACTCGGTCGCTGCGACCTTGTCGGAAAGCTCGACCCACACGTCGTTGAAGCTACCCCAGGCGTCGCCCTTGGCGTTAGCGCGGGCGCGGGCCTTCTGGTCCTCCATGCAGGCAGTGAAGCCGTCCATGTCGACGTCGTGGCCAGCGGTGCCGGCGATCTCAACGGTCAGGTCGATGGGGAAACCAAAGGTGTCGTGCAGCTTAAAGGCGACATCGCCCGGAAGCACAGCCCCCTCGGCAAGCGCTGCCAGGGCCTCGTCCAGGTAGACACGGCCATTGTCGAGCGTCGTGGAGAAGCGCTCCTCCTCGGAGGCGACGATACCCTTGACGAGCGCGACGTTCTTGAGCAGCTCGGGATAGGCCTCGCCCATTTGAGCGTTGACCTCGTCGATGAACTTGGTCAGGAAGGCGCCCTCGATGCCCAGCAGGCGACCGTGGAACACGGCACGGCGGAGCAGACGGCGAAGGACGTACTCGCGACCCTCGTTGCCGGGAAGGATGCCATCCGAGATCATAAAGTCGACAGCACGGGAGTGGTCGGCGATGATGCGCAGGGAGCGGCTGGCGCCGGAGTAATCGTCGGCGTCATAGGTCTTGCCGCTGATCTCCTCACCGAGCTTGATGAGGTGCTGCATCAGATCGCCGTCGTAGTTAGCAGTCTTGTGCTGCATGATAGCGGCCATGCGCTCCAGGCCCATGCCCGTATCGAGGTTGCGGTGCGGCAGCTCCGGCATGGAGCCGTCCTCCT
>CAJKGV010000238.1:0-2341 GCA_905199455.1 Collinsella aerofaciens
CAAACCATATTTCCTTAGAAATTCCACACAAATATTGAAAAGCATAGATTAAGGATATGATCGACGAGTTCCAGGATACCGACCAGATGCAGGTCGACCTGATCCGTTGCCTGACGGGTGCGGGGGAGCGTGCGCTTTGTACCGTGGGCGATGCGCAGCAGTCGATCTATCGCTTCCGTGGCGCCGAGGTCGAGGTGTTCCGTCGCCAGGAGCGCAAGGTGGGCGCCTCTGCTGCGCCCGAGACCTCCGTCGCATCCGATGCCCCTGCTGGCGAGCTCGTCAAACTCGTGCGCAACTTCCGCAGCCACGACGAGGTGCTGCGCTATGTGGCACGCGTCTTCGACGGCGACACCGGTGGTTTGATGCAGGGGTTCTTGGATCTTGAGCCGAGTGACGATCGCGAGGACAAGCTCAAGGCAAAGGCTTCGCGCCGCCAGGCGCTGTTTGTTGCCGGCGGCAGCACGCAGGAGCGCACACAGGCCAAGGCCCGCGCGATCGCGGAGCGATTCCAAGCGCTCGTTAAAGCGGGCCAGCCCCAGGGCAGTATGGTGCTGCTGCTGGGGCGCATGACCAATGCCGACGTTTATGCCCAGGCTTTCCGCGATCAGGGGCTCGACTGCGTTATCGCGGGCGGCTCGGTCTTTGCCCAGGCTGCCGAGGTGCAGACGGTGCGCGCCCTGGTTTGCGCGCTCGCCAATCCGGCCGATACGGCGCAGGGCCTCATGCCCTTGCTGGCCTCGCCGATGTTTGCGCTCGGCGCCCAGGAGTTCCTGGCGCTGGCGACCAAGCTCGACGAGCAGACGGGCGAGACGTCGCGCCGCAACATCGACGCGGGCATCATGAGTGATTTCGACGTGCCGGGTTTGCAAGACTTGCCGCTGGTGACGCGCGCCCGCGAGGTACTGCGGTATGCACTTCGTCGCGTGGGCCGCGATTCGTTCGCCGCCATCGCGCGCGACGTGGTCAACGCCTCCGGCTGGTTTGTGCGCCTGGCACAGCGTGGTCCCGAGGGCAAGGCCATTGCCGCCAACGTGCTCAAGGCGCTCGACGCCGTGGCCGAGGCAGAGGCTGAGCTCGGCAACTCGCCGCGTTCCATCGCGCTGGCCTTCGACCGCTTCTTGGCGGGCAAGGAAGCCCCGGGTGCCCTCAACGAGGAAGGTGACGGCGCGGTGCGCATCATGACGGTGCATGCCTCCAAGGGTCTGGAATATCCGGTCGTGGCGGTCGCCGAGTGCTTTGGCGTGCGTAAGTCCTCGGGTGCGGCACAGATGGGTCGCGTCGAGGGCGGAGCACAGGTCGTGGCACTGCCGGCACGCTTCGACGGCGTTAAGCTCGCCGACGGTACCTTTGTGAAGGGCGACGACGTCAAAAAGCAGTTTGAGCATGCGTTTAAGGGCAAGGGCACGTCGCTGTGGTTGCCGCCGGAGCTCATGGAGGATGTCTGCGCGACGGGTTCTCCCGCCGAGGCATTCGTTCGCCTGCGCAACGACGACCTGCAGCTTTCGCTCGAGGAGCGGGCTCGTCTGCTCTATGTCGCCATGACGCGTGCGCGCGAGCTGGTGATCTTGGCGATGGATACCGGCGTGAGCCGTGGCAAGGTGACGGCGCCGACCTTCGATGTCGAGACGGATCTGACCTACGACGTGCTGCGCCGCATCCTGCCGACCGACAGTCTGGACATGCCGCAGCTCGATAGCGACCGTTTGGTGTTCGACAACTCCAAACCGGGCGACTACGAGCTCATTTCGCTCGCGGGCTTTACCTTTGGCGAGCAGGCGTTTGAGGCCAACGCTTCGTTGGATGCCGAAGGCAGGCTTGTTCGTGGCGATGCCGATACAGATGCTGCCGACGATTCGGCCAGTACAATCGTCCCCGGTCCTGCCGACCCCAAGCCCGATTCGTTTGAGCTTGTGTATCCCCGGGCAGTGGGCGTGCGCATGGGCATCTGTCCGTTTCCGGTGCGTGACTCGTATAGCTACTCGTCAATCGCCGCGGCGCTCCATGCCGAGACAGAAGACCGTGCCGCCGAGGCGCGTGTGCCCATGGACGAGTCCGGTGATGATGCGGAGTCGGATGGTTCCGAGATGACGGATGCAGACGTGGCCGCTGTTGAGCCCGCCGGCAACCCTATGGCGCTGGGCTCGGCGTTCCATGCCGCCTGCCAGTGGCTGATCGAGATGGGTTCCGATGCACTGCCCGCTGAGCGTGCCGATGCGCTGGCGCGCCTGTGGCGCCTGACGCCGGAGCAGCGCGAACGCTTCGACGTTGCCCTGGACCGCTGGCTCGAGTCGGCTGTTCGTGCCGACCTGCTCGCGTGGCCGTGCGTTCGCGCCGAGGTGCC
>CAJKGV010000239.1:0-2337 GCA_905199455.1 Collinsella aerofaciens
CCTTTGGTATTGGCGCCGAGCGCGTCGCGGCACTGCGCTACGACCTGCCCGACCTGCGCACGTTGATGACTGGTGACATGAGGTTCTTGAACCAGTTCTAGAACGCTTTCTTCTTAGTTGCAGTTTCCGGCTCAAAGCCGCATTTATGAAAGGAGACCAGTTAGATGCGCGTTTCTTACGACTGGCTCAAGACCATGATCGATATTCCGGAGGATCCCAAGACCCTTTCGGACGAATATATCCGTACCGGCACCGAGGTCGAGGCGATCGACACCGTGGGCGAGTCCTTCGACCACGTGGTGACTGCCAAGGTGCTCACCAAGACCCCGCACCCCGATAGCGACCACATGTATGTGTGCTCGGTCGACGTGGGCGACAAGAATCTCGACGCCGACGGCAACCCCGCCCCGCTGCAGATCGTTTGCGGCGCGCAGAACTTTGAGGCTGGCGACCACATCGTCACGGCAATGATCGGCGCTGTGCTTCCCGGTGACGTCAAGATCAAGAAGAGCAAGCTTCGCGGCGTCGTGTCCATGGGCATGAACTGCTCTGCGCGCGAGCTCGGCCTGGGTGGCGATCACTCCGGCATCATGATCCTGCCCGAGGATACGCCTTGTGGCATGCCGTTTGCCGAGTACGTGGGCTCGAGCGACACCGTGCTCGACTGTGAGATCACGCCCAACCGTCCCGACTGCCTGTCCATGATCGGCATGGCCCGCGAGACCGGCGCCATCTTCGATCGCGATTTCCACGTTGAGCTGCCCGCCATCAAGGTCGAGACCGGCCGCGCGACCGACGACGAGCTTTCGGTCGAGATTGCCGACGAGGGCCTGTGCGACCGCTACGTCGCCCGCATCGTGCGCAACGTGAAGGTCGGCCCCTCGCCCGACTGGATGGTCAAGCGCCTCAACGCCCTGGGCGTGCGCCCACACAACAACATCGTTGACATCACCAACTACGTGATGATGCTCACCGGTCAGCCGCTGCACGCCTTTGACCTGGACACCTTTGCCGAGCGCGATGGCCATCGCCGCGTGGTGGTTCGCGCCGCCCAGCAGGATGAGAAGTTCACGACCCTCGACGGCGAGGAGCGCACGCTCGACGCCGGCATGGGCCTCATCACCGACGGCGAGCGTCCCGTGGCGCTGGCCGGCGTTATGGGCGGCATGGATTCTGAGATCGAGGACGACACCGTCGACGTGATGGTCGAGAGCGCCTGCTTCAACGCCGGTCGCACCTCGCACACCAGCCGCGACCTGTCGCTGATCTCCGATGCCTCCATTCGCTTTGAGCGTCAGGTCGATGAGACCGGTTGCATGGATGTCGCCAACGTTACCTGCGCGCTGATTGAGGAGATCGCCGGCGGCGAGGTCGCTCCCGGCTACGTTGATGTGTTCCCCGCGCCCAAGACCATCGATAGCATCAAGCTGCGCTTGGCCCGCGTGCACGCCATCTGCGGCGCCGACATCGAGCCCGACTTTATCGAGCGCTCGCTCACCCGCCTGGGCTGCACCGTCGAGCGCGACGGCGAGGACTTTATGGTCACGCCGCCGAGCTTCCGTCCCGACCTGCCGCGCGAGATCGATCTGATCGAGGAGGTCTTGCGCCTGTGGGGCATGGGCCGCGTGACGGCGACCATTCCGGCTGCCAAGAACCACATCGGCGGTCTGACGCGCGAGCAGAAGCTTACCCGCAAGGTCGGCGAGATCCTGCGCGCCTGTGGCCTCAACGAGACCACGACCTTTGGCTTTGCCGCCCCGGGCGACCTGGAGAAGATCGGCATGTCCACCGAAGGCCGCGGCTGCCCCGTGGTGCTCATGAACCCGCTGGTGGCCGAGCAGACCGAGATGCGTCGTTCGCTGCTGCCGGGCCTGCTACAGTCCGTTGCCTATAACGAGGCCCACGGCACGCCCAACGTGCACCTGTACGAGGTCGGCAGTCTGTTCCACGGTCGCGAGAATGCCAGCCTGCCCAAGGAGACCAAGTCCGTCGCGGGCGTGCTCTCGGGTCAGTGGAGCGAGCAGTCTTGGAACATGAAGTACCGCAAGCTGCGTTTCTTCTTTGGCAAGGGCATCGTCGAGGAGCTGCTTGCCCAGCTGCGCATTGAGAAGGTTCGCTTCCGTCCCGTCGAGGGCGAGAGCTATGCCTTCCTGCAGCCGGGTCGTGCTGCCGAGGTGCTCTCGGGCGGTACCGTGCTGGGCTGGGTTGGCGAGATCCACCCCGAGGCGCGCGAGGCTATGGGCATTGACGAGGTCGTCGTCGCCTTTGAGCTCGACTTGGATAAGCTGATCAAGGGCGCCCGCAACCAGGAGAACTACCGTGAGTTCTCGCAGTACC
>CAJKGV010000240.1:0-2288 GCA_905199455.1 Collinsella aerofaciens
CGGAGTGTTTTTGCCTTTAAGGTGCCAATTCAGTCCGTATTCCACCGCAACTTCGAGAATGGCTATCCGAGGCTGACTGCCTTGGGTCTCGAGCCGGGCCGCTTGCCACGAAATGCGGCCATCTACTACGTTTAGCCGAGCACCCTCGACCATCCCGGAATATGCGAAAATAAAACCGCAGGTAGACGGCTTGTCGATTTTTGAAAAAGCCGGCTATGGTTGACCCCTGCAGCTTAAACGTAGTAGATAGACCACTTTCGTGGTACGGCGTTAGACCAGTCTTTTTGGAACGGGGCTATTTTGGCTACTTGTCGATCTGATTGCCCAAGTAGTCAAAAAAGCTCCGTTCCAAATTAGCTACCTTGCCCCATCGGGCGGGAGCGGGTAAGATATATCGAGCGCCTAGCGCGTTCGATGGGTTCGGATGACGACATGTTCCGAATCTGGTCAGGTCCGGAAGGAAGCAGCCATAAGGAGCCTCTGTCGGGCATCCGAATCCATCGAGTGCGCAGGCGTTTTTTGGTGCCGCGGCTACCCGCGAGTGCCGGCAGGGCGCTTGGTGTCTCGCTGGTCCTCGGCTTCGCCTGCGGGATCGCTCGACTACCAAGCTCCCCGCCGGCACTCGCGGGTAGCCGACCAAAACCGCCTGAAGGGTCACATTTATCTGATAATTGAATCCCTAGCGTTATGCCGCTCGCTGGCGTTGCCAAAACATCGGTTGCTACGTGCCTTGGGCGCTAGTGACCGTTGCCCTTACATCTGTAACGAGTTGCTTACGCATCTCCAGGGCTCTCCGTACTATCATGAATCAGATTGAAGAGAGATGATGATAGGGAGCGCCTTTTTATGATTGAGCTGCTCAGGCGTTTTGGTGGTAAGTTTCGCCGGTATATGGTGATCGGCCCAGCGTGCAAGCTGATCGAAGTGATTTTTGACCTGCTGACGCCGCTGGTGATTGCCCAGATGATCGATAAGGGCATTGGGGCGCACGACGTGAACGCCGTTATCCACTACGGTATGCTGCTTGCCGCCATGGCCGTGATCGGCATCTCGTTTACGCTCGTCTGCCAAAAGATGGCGGCGCTCACCTCGCAGGGCATGGGCACCGACATTCGCGGCGCGCTCTACGAGCACATCAACAAGCTGAGCTATGCCGAGCTCGACCGCTTTGGCACGCCGTCGCTCATCACCCGCATCACCAACGACGTTAACCAGGTCCAGCTCGCTGTGGCGCTGGGCGTGCGCATGCTCATCCGCTGGCCCTTTCTAGCGGTGGGCTCCATGTGCGCGGCCCTTGCCATCGACCTTAAGCTCGGCATCATCTTTTTGATCTGCACGCCCGCCATTGGCCTGGTGTTCTGGGTTGTCATGGCGCGCTGCATTCCGTACTACAAGCAGCTGCAGGCAAAGCTCGACCGCATCGCGCTTATCTGCCGCGAGGGCCTTTCGGGCGCCCGCGTGGTCCGTGCGTTTGTGCGCGAGGGTCACGAGCGTGAGCGTTTTGCCCAGGCGGCCGATGACCAGGCGCGTGTCGCAATCGCGGTGGGCAAGCTCTCGTCGATCCTTAACCCCGTTACGTTTTTGGTGATGAACCTGGGCGTGTGCGCCATCCTGTGGGTGGGTGGCATCCAGGTCAACGTGGGCGAGCTCACGCAGGGCCAGGTCATGGCGTTCGTCAACTACATGACGCAGACCCTGACCTCCATCGTGTACGTCGCCAACCTGGTCGTGGTCTTTACCAAGGCGAGCGCCAGTGCGTCGCGTATCAACGAGGTGCTCAATTGCGTGCCGAGCATTACCGACGAGGGCAACCAGCCGGTTGCGCTGCCCGAGCCGAGCGACCTGGCGGGTGGCGCTGTTCCGGTTCCTGCGCTGAGCTTGAACCATGCGAGCTTCTCGTTTGGCGCCGGCGCGGCCAATGCTGTCAACGATGTGACGCTGGAACTCCCGCTGGGCAAAACGCTCGGCATTATCGGCGGCACGGGCAGCGGTAAGTCGACGCTCGTCTCGCTCATCCCGCGCCTGTACGACACGGGCGTCGGCAGCGTGAGCGTAATGGGCTCCGACGTGCGCACCTGGCCGCTCGATCAGCTGCGCCATGTGGTCGCGACCGTACCGCAGCGCGCGTCGCTCGTGAGCGGCACGATCCGCAGCAACCTGACCTGGCGCGACGAGGCGGCAACCGACGAGGAGCTTTGGGCGGCGCTCGATATGGCGCAGGCCAGCGAGTTCGTGCACAACAAGCCGCAGGGGCTCGACGCCCCGGTCGAGGCGGGCGGCAAGAACTT
>CAJKGV010000241.1:0-2265 GCA_905199455.1 Collinsella aerofaciens
GTCCGTGGGAGTCGGCGCAAAAACCGCCGGGCACCCAGTCCATGATCACGCCGATTCCCGCCTCGTGGCATGCATCGATAAAGTGCATGAGCTGCTGCGGGTTGCCGTAGCGCGACGTGGCGGCGTAGTAGCCGGTCGTCTGGTAGCCCCAGGAGCCATCGAAGGGATGCTCCATAAGCGGCATGACCTCAATGTGCGTATAGCCCATGTCGCGGACGTAGTCCACGAGCTCCACCGACAGGTCGTCGTAGGTGTAAAACTCACCGCGCTGCGCGGGGAAGGGATCCATGGGGCCGGGATAGTTGCCGTACTCGTCGGACTCGCCCTGCGGAGCGTCGCCGTGGCGCTTCCACGAGCCAATATGCACCTCGTAGATGTTAAGGGGCTGCGACATGTGGTTATGGCCGGCACGGCGCTTGAGCCATGCGGCGTCGTTCCACTTGTAGCCATCGAGGGTCCACAGCACGCTCGCCGTTCCCGGAGGACACTCGGCCTTAAAGGCGTACGGATCGGCCTTGTAGAGCTTTTCGCCCTCGTTGGTCTCGATGAGGTATTTATAGAGCTGACCCTGTTCGGCGCCAGGAATAAAGCCTTCCCAAATAGCGCTCGTATGCATGGGCACCAGCGGGTTGGCCTGCTCATCCCAGTCGTTAAATTCGCCAATGACGTGAACGCTCTTTACGTCGGGCGCCCAAACGCAAAAACGCCAGCCGCGCGTACGGTTCTGCGTGTCGGGGTGCGCGCCCATCTTTTCCCAGCTGCGCTCCCACGTGCCGATGCCAAACAGATAGACATCGTCTTTGGTGAGCTCCGGCGCATGCGGGGCGGCTTTACGGGTAGCAGGCTTTTTGGTTGCTGGCTTTAGCTTTGTATCGCTCACGTTTGATCCCATCATGACGCGGCAGCGTGTTGCCTTGGTGACTAGATGCGAAAGGTCCAAGGCTGCACGAATCGAAGGGACGGCGATAGTTCTATGATTCGTTCCACCTCGCGTGCTCGGTGGAACTTTCGGCACAAAATAAGATAGCACCTGTACGTTACTTTTATGAACGAAAGAGGTTTTGCGGTGGCGTTTAATCGGTAAGCGCCATGTTTATACCACTTGCAGAATTGCGATGGTAAAACTCTTGACAGTTTTACCAATTAGGGTTTCAAGATAGTTGGGTTGACGTTTGGTAAAACATTTTTAGCAGGTTGTTTACCCTTTGACATCGAAAGGCTCGTATATGGACCACATCGCCGCCTCAAGTGTCGCTTTTATTTTCGATTGCGACGGCACACTGGTTAACAGCACCCCCGTTTGGGCTTATGCCCAGCCCGAGTTATTGCACCGCCACGGAGTTGACGTGACGGTCGACGATTTTGCCCAATTTGAGCACCTGTCGCTCGAGGACGAGTGCCAGGCCTACCACGACATCTGGGGCATTGGCGAAAATGGCGAGGAGCTGTATCGCGAGCTGAGCGACATCCTGATCGATGGCTACTCAAAGGTACCGCCGCGCGAGGGCCTGCTTACATTTTTGGAGCAGGCGCAGGAGGCCGGTATTGCCATGTGCGTTGCCACGTCCACGCCGGCCGAGCTGGTTACGTCTGCGCTTGGGGGTGCCGGGCTCGATACCTACATGGAGTTTGTGACCACCACGGGCGAGGCGGGGCGCTCCAAGCAGTTTCCCGATGTGTACGAGCTAGCGTTGCGCCGTCTGGAGGAGCGCCATGGGCACAAGTTTGAGCGCGCGTGGGTGTTTGAGGACGCCGTCTTTGGCCTAAAGAGCTCTGGCACCGTAGGCTTTAAGCGAGTGGGCATCTACGACCCGCACGGTCGCATGGAGCGCGACAAGGTTCGCGCCAACTGCGACATCTTTATCGACAGCTATGAGGGCTTGGACCTGGCCCGCGTGCTTTCGTTTGAGGGCTAGGCGAGGGCCGTGGCTTGCAAAGTATTAGTGGTTTGCGGCTCGCCCGTGGTGGCGAGCGCGGATCTGCTGCGTCAACTGGCGGGGAAGTGCGACCACGTTGTAGCCGTGGACCGCGGGCTCGACGCGCTTCTGGGCGCGGGGCTAGGCTGCGACGTGTATGTGGGAGATGCCGACACGGTGAGCGATGCGGGTCGCGCGTTGGTCGATGCTGCCACCGACTTTGAAGTTGAGCGTCACGATCCCTACAAGGACTATACCGATCTGGCGCTTGCGCTCGATTCCGTCCGCCGTCGATGGCCGGGTGCCGAAGTGGTTGTGACCTGCGCCACTGGTGGACGCCCTGACATGG
>CAJKGV010000242.1:0-2264 GCA_905199455.1 Collinsella aerofaciens
GAATCGGCTAAAGTGCGATGGCGAAATTGGTTGTTTTTACAGTAGCGCTAACAGGCGGTCCCCCGCACATAAGCCAGTCACCCCGGAAGCGGTTCGATCCGAAGCCGTTGAGGCGAACCTCAGGTCCCTTTTCTGCGAGCGCCCAGGGCGCCACACGCGTGCACAGACTGTCGGTTCGACGTAGAAGCCTCAGCCGTAGCAACGGATTGCCCAGCGAGAGATCGCCGCGGGCGGATATTAAACTGCAAAGACGAGCGTCGGTAAGACACGCCGAGGTCGCCGCGGACGGGCTGATATAGGGAGAGGGCCTGACCCCATATCGTTGGGGCCAGGCCCGATTTTGCCTCTTGACAATGTCCTGCTCATATTAAAAGGAACGTCCCCAAGTGCCGGCAGTTTGGGACAGTCATTGTTGATGAGAATCGGGCGCAGCGCCAAAAGCCCCGCTCGGCGAGATGTCGAACGGGAAGGTGCCGCAGCGATTGAAGGCGGCGATGAACATGCGGATGGCGTTGGACGGCGTGGTGCCCACGAGCTGGGTTGCCGCCGCGAAGGCCGCCTTTTCCTCGGGCAAGACCTTCGCGACAACCGGGGTCATGTGTTCTGCCATGGCGCTTCCTTTTTGAAACGACGGTGGTGCGGATGGATGCGGGCCACGCGGCTGGGCGACGGGCTGTGAAGGCAACCCGATTGGCCCGCATCTGGAGTTTGTTCTACGGCGTTGGTATTACTTGGTATTCCTAAGTATTACCCCGTAGATAGAATACCATACCCGACCCCATGGAGACAGAAGAAAACGAATCATTTTATTGTTGAGTTAGCGCCTGAAATGGCTTTTAGAGCGTGATGATATCCGAGATATCGAGGGCCCGAGCGTCAGCGGCATCGTGCGTGGCAAGCAACAGCATGCGGCCGTCGAGCAAGTCGAGCACGACCTCGGCGCATGCGTCGCGCGCAGCGATGTCTAGACCGGTAAAGGGCTCGTCCAGAATCACTGCGCCGCCCGGGCACAGCAGGGCTCGGGCAATCTCGACGCGACGACGCTGCCCACCCGAGAGCTCAGCCACGCGGGCATGCACATCGATCCCCGGTACCAGCAGGCGCAACAAGGCAGCGGCACTCGAGGCATTCACGCGTGCATCGGCGCACACCAGCACGTTATCCAAAGCAGAGGCGTCCTCGACCAGGCGCACGTCCTGAAACACCATGGAGCACGGTGCGCACTCCCCCGCCACCAGCGCAAGCAACGTCGACTTGCCCACGCCCGAAGCGCCCATCACACAGGTGCGTCCACCGGCGGGCACATGAAGCACCAGTCCATCGAGCGCCGGCGACCAGGGCGCCCGGTCGCCCACGGCGAGCGCAAGCTCCGCAGCAGCCCCGCCGCCAGCAGAGCCGCACGCACGCCCGCGCAGTCCACGCCCATGTGCCCACACGGCAGCACGCCACGCCGCGGGCCCCGAAGCCCGCAGCAACCACACCAGCACGCGCTCGCATGCCCACGATGCCGCCACGACCAACACGGTCCACGCCAGCAGGTCAGCCGTCTCGATGAGCAGCTTCGCCTGATAGATGCGTTCGCCCACGGTGCCCGCCGCCATGCCGATCAACTCCGCCGCCACGCCGGCCTTCCAGCTCATGCCGATCACGGCGCGGGCGCACGAAAGCACAAACGGCAGGACTTCGCGCCAGGTGTGGGCGCAAAACAGTCGCCAGCCCCGCACGCCATGCAGACGAAACATCTGCTCCAGCGGCTGATCAACCTGCGTCAAACCCTCGACCAGCGAAAAAAACACACCCGGCAGCGCCATCAAAAAGACCGCGGCGATGCTCACGCGCGCCGACCCCAGCCAAATGAGCAGCAGGACCACCACGCAGGCAACCGGCGTCGCCTTTACAAACGAAAGCGCCGGTGCCACCAGGCGGGCAAACGCCCGCGAACGTGACGAAATCCCGGCAAGCACGCCACCACACACCGCAGCAAGAGCCAGCCCGCCCAGTATCCGCGCGCCCGAGCCCGCCAAAATCGCCCAGGTACCGCCATCGCACACCAGCCGCAGCAACGCCACCACAACAGCGCCCGGCCCCGGCAAAATCAACGGCTGCGCCACGAGACCCGCCACCAGCACCCACACGGCAAGCCAAAAGGCGGCAACGGCACCTGCTGCCGCCACCGCCTTCACACGCACTGTCATTTGTCGAGCAAACACACGCACGGGCTACTCCATGTAGTAGAAATCATCGGCCGGGAGCTTGCCGCCCAC
>CAJKGV010000243.1:0-2256 GCA_905199455.1 Collinsella aerofaciens
TGCAAACTTCTGGTCGGGACGACTGGATTCGAACCAGCGACCCCTTGACCCCCAGTCAAGTGCGCTACCAAGCTGCGCCACGTCCCGAAGCTTTTGTTTGTTGCTCTGCTCTCGCTCGCAACAGGGAGTATATTAACCCGAAACTTTAGACTTGTGCAAGAACTTTTTTACAAATTTTGAAGCAAGTCCAAAATTGTATCTGCGAGCTGGGGCTTTGTTAGCACGGGAAGTTCTTGCGTGCCCGCTGTGCTCACGATCCAGGCCTTGTTAGTGTCGGTTCCAAAGCCCGAATCGGCGCGCGAGACATCGTTGGCGATAATGGCGTCACAACCCTTGCGGGCGAGCTTACGCTGCGCGTACTCCACGACGTTATCGGTCTCGGCCGCAAAGCCGATCACGCGCCGCTCTCCCTTTTGACGCGAAAGCTCGGCCAAGATGTCAACGGTCTCGACCAGTTCAACTCGATCCAAGGGCTCGTTGGACTTTTTGAGCTTATGGTCCGCCGGGGCCGCGGGGGTGTAGTCGGCGACGGCGGCCGCACAAATGGCCGCATCGGCCGTCTGGAAGGCGCTCAGCGCCGCCTGGAGCATCTCCTCTGCGGTCTGCACACGCATGCACTTCACGCCGCGGGGAACATCGAGCGATGTCGGTCCCAACACGAGCGTGACCGCAGCACCGCGACGAGCGGCCTTCCCCGCCAGGGCGATGCCCATCTTGCCCGAAGAGCGGTTGCCAATGAAGCGCACCGGGTCGATCGGTTCGTGCGTGGGGCCGGCGGTAATCACGATGCGCTTACCTACCAGGTCCTGGGGCACGGGATTGAGCACCTCGCAGACGGCCTCGACGATGTCCTCGGGCTCGCTCATGCGTCCCGTGTCCACGTCGCCGCAGGCGAGGTAGCCGCTGCCTGGGCCCACCACATGCACACCGCGGTCGCGCAGCGTGGCCATATTAGCCTGCGTGGCCGGCGCCTTCCACATGCCGTTGTTCATGGCCGGCGCGATCACGATGGGCCGCGGCGTGGCGAGTAGCGTCGTGGAGATGAGGTCGTCGGCGATGCCGTTGGCCATCTTGGCGATGATATTGGCCGTCGCGGGCGCCACGACCACCAGATCGGGCTCCTGCGCCAGCGAAATGTGGTGAATGGGGTCGGAGGGATCGTCGAATAGGCCCACGGCAACGGGCTCATTGGTGAGCGCACGGAAGGTAAGCGGCCCCACGAACTCCGTGGCATGCTCGCTCATAACGACCTTGACGCGCGCGCCGCGCTTTTGCAGCAGGCGCACGATATTGCACGACTTATAGGCGGCGATCCCGCCGGTAATACCCAGCAGGATCGTTTTTCCCTCAAGTTGCATTGAATTGTTGGATGCCGCCGTCATCGCTAGGCTTCCTTGCTCGGGAGTACCAGGAGGCGGTGGCAGTACGGGCAGTGCGTAATCTCGCTGCCGTCGTGGTTGAGGTCGCTCATGGACGATGCCTGCAGCGCGGTGTGGCAGACCGTGGGGATGTTGCCTTGGATGGTCTCGACGGCCAGGCCGCGGAACTGCTTGAGCAGACGCTCGTAGTCGGTGAGCACGTCGGCCGGCAGTGTGGAGGCAAGCGCGGTACGCTCCTTGGTGGCAGCGTCGATCTGAGCCTGCAGGTCGGCAGCCTTGGCGCGGGCGGCCTTGGTATCGGCCTGCACGCCCTCCTCGAACTTGGCGATGATGGCCTGCGCGCGGGTCTCGCGGTCGAGCGCCTCTTTGTGGGCGACAACGACATCCTTGCGGGTGTGCTCAATCTTATCCAGACGCTTGGCCAGGGTGGCGAGTTCATTCTCCAGGTCCTGAACCTCGCGGTAGTCGGAGCCGTCGACGTGGCGCTTCTTGGCAGCCTCGATGGCGTTATTCGTCTGGATCTCGGTGGTGTTGAGATCGTCGAGCTCAATGTCCAGATCCTTGCGCTGGGCGTAGAGCTTGGTCATCTCGGACTTGAGCTTCACATAGGTCTTGCGCTTGGAAGCGAGCTCCTTGAGCTCCGGCATATTGGCAAGTTCGCTCTTGTTGCGGGCGAGCTCCAAATCGATCTGTTGCAGCTTGAGTAGCGTAGCGCCGGCGCTCATAAGTTCTCTCCTTTTGTCACAGTCCACCATTGGCAAGGGTTCAGTATTTTAATCGCATGACGGGGGTCGACCCCGGCGTCAACTGCAGAGTTCATCAATATATCAACGAACGGCTCCTCGGAGCGGTCGTGGCCGAGCAAGATCACCGGCAG
>CAJKGV010000244.1:0-2244 GCA_905199455.1 Collinsella aerofaciens
GGGACGATCCTCGGGGGCGAGCTTGCCCATCATGCGCATCAGGCCGGTGATACGGCCCTTGCGACCGAGCAGCTCAACGCGCGCGGCCTCGAGCTTGGCAGCGTCGTCGGCGCCTGCGACGAGCTCCTTGGCCTCTTCCTCGAGTTTGACCAGATCATCAATCAGACTCATGTCTTCCCTTTCGTCTCTCGCGCATCTCGCTTGCCGGGGCGGCTAGCACCCGATAGCTGCGGATGTGCGGCCCGGTTCGGTAACAAAAAACCGTCCTCGGGCATGTACATTGCCCAAGGACGGTTGAATTCCGCGGTACCACCTTGTTTGACCCGGCGGATGTCTGGCCCGCCGTGCCCACTCTGCGCCCCTTGTCGCGAGGCTCACGGCTTCCCTACTGGGGCTTCGCTGCCACCGGCCGCGCGCCCGTTGAGGTCGCTGCTCGGGAGTGAACGCTTGGCCCTTGCCACCGCAGGAAGGCTTGCAGCCCATGACCTTCCCTCTCTTGCCGGCGACGCGACGGGCAAAACCCTCTCCGTCAACGCATTGGGCTATAGGATAACACATTTCGCGAGCGCATCGCCGCGTTCCGTTTTGTTCGCGCTGGGTACAAGGCAGGTAGCTGTGCAAACTGGCCGTGCACCCGTCTGCGGCGCTCGGCCTGCGAGATTAAGGATGCGGTATGGGAAAGAAACTCGATAAGAAGGCCAAGGCCGCCGTGGCAAAGGCTGCCAAGGGCGTCAAGGCCGCTAAAGTCGACAAGGCCGTCAAAAAGTTCCGCAAACTCGAGGGCAAGCTGTGGACTCGCGAGTACCTGCTCAAGATTGCCGAGTTCGATGGAGCGACGATTGCTCCTGCCAACGGCGCTGCCGCCCGTGCCGACGCCATGGGCACGCTTGCCGGCGAACATCACAAGCTACTGACCAGCGAGAAGTCCGTTGAGCTCGTACGCTCGTTAGCGCGCGAGACGGTTGCAGGCGGACACGTAGACGACCCGCAGCTGCTCGACGAGATCCGCGTGCTCGGCCGCGACCAGCGCGAGGCAAGCGTTATTCCTACCGAGGAGGCCGAAGCCTGGACCAGGCTCACCTGCGAGGCCGACGCCGTGTGGCACAAGGCCAAGACGGCCAACGACTGGGCGAGCTTTGAGCCCTATGTGGATAGAATCGTCGCCCAACTTAAGCATCAGGCCGAGCTCATGGACCCCAAGCGCGACCCATACGATGTTTGGCTCGACCAGTACGAGCGCGGGCTTTCCGCCAAGAGCTTCGACGCATTTTGCGAGGAGGTCAAGGCCACGGTCGTGCCGCTCGTGCACGCCATCGGCGAGCGCGGCCAGCAGCCCGATGCCGACTTTTTGCACGCCCGCGTGCCCGAGGCCGCCCAGCGCGCCATGAGCTTCGACCTGATGAAGCTCGTCGGCCTGAACCTGGACGACACCACGCTTGCCTTTACCGAGCACCCGTTTAGCGAGGGCTTTGCCGTAGGTGACGCGCGCATCGCGACACACATCTACGAGGACGATTGCATCTCCAACGTCTACAGCATCATCCACGAGGCGGGGCACACTATGTACGAGCTGGGCGTCAATCCCGCCTATGCGCGCACCTGTCTGGAGGGCGGCACCTCCATGGGCATCCACGAGAGCCAGAGCCGCTTCTTTGAGAACACCGTGGGCCGCAGCCGTGCCTTTATGGGACCGCTGCTCGAGGTGCTGCGCCGCCACGCACCCGAGGTCTACGGCAACGTAGACGAGGACACGCTCTACCACGCCGTGAACATCGCGCAGCCTTCGCTGATCCGCACCGAGGCCGACGAGCTCACCTATCCGCTGCATATTATGGTGCGCTACGAGATCGAGCGCATGCTGTTTGCCGGCGAGGCCACGGCCAAGGACATCCCCGCGCTTTGGAACCGCTTCATGGATGAGTACCTGGGCATTCCCGTTCCCGACGACACGCACGGCTGTCTACAGGATACGCACTGGAGCGGCGGCTCGTTTGGCTACTTCCCCACGTATGCGCTGGGCAGTGCCTACGATGCCATGTTTGTGCCGGCCATGTGCCGCGACGGTGTCGACCTCAACGGCGCCTGTGCGAGCGGCGACCTGACACCCGTCCGCGCCTGGCTGGGCGAGCACATTTGGCAGTGGGGCCGCGCCAAGGACGCGCCGGAGCTCATCAAGGGCGCGTGCGGCATGGCGTTCGATGCCCGCTACTACTGCAGCTACCTGCAGGACAAGTTCACCACGCT
>CAJKGV010000245.1:0-2242 GCA_905199455.1 Collinsella aerofaciens
CGCCCTTATCTGTTTTGTGGTTCGCGTGCTAGCGGGCCTGCTTGACCTTGGCTGCTGCCTCGACAAACGACTTCCACAGGTTAAAGTCGGTCTCGAGCGTCTGCCAGGTGTACTCGGGATGCCATTGCACGCCCAGGCAGAAGGGTTGACCTTCGACTTCGATGCACTCGGGAACGCCGTCGGTTGCCTTGGCGACCAAGCGCGTGCTCTTGCCCAGGCGATCGACGCAGCAGTGGTGCGCCGAGTTGGTCTGGATCAACCTGTGCCCGCCAACCGCGCGGTCGAGCAGCGAGCCCGGCACGACCTCGACGGGATGCACGGGGTCGTTGAGCACGTGGGTATGGCGCCACTGCGTGCGGCCCTCGCGAGCGCCCAGGCTCGGCACGTCCATGCACAGGGTGCCGCCAGTGGCGACATTGAGCAACTGCGTGCCGCGGCAGGTGGTAAAGAGCGGCTTTTTGGCGCGGAGCACCTCGCCGACCAGCTTAAACTCAAAGCTATCGCGGATCTCGCAGCAGAGGGTGGGGTCGTAGGGTCGATCATCGCCCCAGCGCTTGGGGTTGACGTCCGGGCCGCCGGGAATGGCGATGCCGTCGGCGATTTCAACATAATGACGGATAACATCAATATCTTCGGTGATGGACATCTGCAGCGGCAGACCGCCAGCGGCAAGGATGGCGTCGACAAAGACGCTGGCGATCTCCTCGTTGGGGGAGAGCGTCTCGCTCAAATAGGGTTTCGCTTCTTCCCAGCGTGGTGCGACCAGGATGAGCGGACGGTCGGCGGGATCGACGTCGACGTGCGGAGTGTAGGACGATGAGGTGCGGGTTCCGATCATGGGCGTAGCTTTCGAATCCGGGTGGACATGGCACAGGGGTGGCGCGGAGCAAACGTTACTGATGAATTTGCCCGCGTGGCAATTGGGTTAGTGACCCTTGATGGAGTTGAGGAAGTCCTGGGCGCGCTTGGTCTGGGGGTGGTCGAAGAACTCGTCGGGCGTGCCGGTTTCCACAATCTGGCCGTCGGCCATAAACACGACGCGGTCGGCCACGCGGCGGGCAAAGTTCATCTCGTGCGTGATGACGATCATCGTCATGCCCTGCTGGGCCAGACGGACCATGACCTCGAGTACCTCGTTGATCATCTCGGGATCAAGGGCGCTTGTGGGCTCGTCAAAGAGCATGGCCTTGGGCTGCATGGCGAGTGAACGGGCGATGGCCACGCGCTGCTGCTGGCCGCCCGAGAGCTGTGCGGGCACCTTATCGGCCTGCTCGGCAACGCCCACGCGGCTCAGCAGGTCCATGGCGCGCCCACGAGCCTCCTCCTTGGACACGCCCAGTACATCGACCGGCCCCAGCATGACGTTCTGCAGTACGGTCATATGCGCAAACAGGTTGAACTGCTGAAACACCATGCCCAGCTCGGCACGCATGCGGGCAAGATCCTTGCCCTCCTGCGGCAGGGGCTCGCCCTCGATGAGGATCTCGCCCGAGTCGATGGTCTCCAAGCGGTTGATGGTGCGGCACATGGTCGATTTGCCTGAGCCCGAGGGTCCGATCACAACGACGACCTCGCCGCGGTCAACCGAGAGATTGATGTCGTTGAGGACGTGTAGATCGCCATAGTGCTTATCGACGTGCCTGAGCTCGATCAGCGGCTGATTGCCGGTGGAAGAGGTGCTCTGTGCCATGGTGCTCGGCTCCTTATGACTAGAAATGGTAAAGCGTTAGCGGATGATGGTCGCGCCGGTCTTGTGCGAAACATAGACAGCGGCCTTGTTGATCGCGACGTTGATGAGGATGTAGATGACTGCGATCACCAGGTAGACCGACACGAGGGCATCGTAGTTGGTAATGAGCACGCGGGCATTTTGCATGAGGTCGGGGTAGCTCACCACATAGGCGACGGTGGTGTCTTTGACTACGACCACGAGCTGTGAAATCAAGGACGGAATGATAAACCGAATAGCCTGCGGCAACACGATTTTAAAGGTGATTTTGGCCTTGGAGAGACCGAGCGCCTGGGCTGCCTCGACCTGACCGCGCGGCACGGCATTGACGCCGGCGCGGAAGATCTCGGCAAGTACGCCAGCTGCGGCGAGCGCGACGGGAAGCGTGAGCATCCAAAACGACGGTAGCGCGATCTTGTACTGGGGCAGCACCAAAAAGAAGAAGTAGATGAACAGCAGACTCGGCACACCGCGGAAGAAATCGGTGAGCACGCGGCAGACCAGCTGTAGCGG
>CAJKGV010000246.1:0-2205 GCA_905199455.1 Collinsella aerofaciens
GGTCTGGAGATGGCGCGCGGCAAGTACGTGGGCATCTTGGAGTCCGATGACTTTATGGCGTCCGACGCACTCGAAAAGCTTGTCTCGGCCGCCGATAGCAATAATGCCGACTTCGCGAAGGCGAACTTTGATTTCTACTGGTCTAAGCCCGAGGAGCGCCGTTCGCTGCACGAGATGTTTAAAGCCAAGGACTGTGGCAAGCCGGTGCACCCGAGCGATACGACGCAGTTCTTTAAGCAAAAGCCGTCGATTTGGTCGGCTGTGTACCGTCGCGATTTTCTTGAGCGCAACGGCATTACGTTCCTGCCGACTCCTGGAGCATCCTTTCAGGACACGTCATTCGCCTTTAAGGTGATCGCGTGCGCCGATAAGGCTGTTTACCTGCATGATGCCGTGTTGTCGTATCGCCAGGACAACGAGAATTCCTCGGTCAATTCTTCGGCTAAGGTCTTTTGCGTCAATACCGAGTATGCCGAGATTGAGCGTTGGATTCGAGAGGATTATGCCCGCGACCACGCAAGTGATGACGTCGCGCGCATGCTCAAGTTCAATCAGCTCATTAAGTATGATTCGTATATGTGGAACTACGTGCGCTTGGCGCCTAAGTTCTATAAGGAGTTCCTGGTTCAGATGGCCAAGGAGTTCCAAGCGGCCTTGGACGCGGGGGAGTTTTCGCTTGACGACCTCAAACCGTGGAAGCGCGCGAATCTCGCTGCCATCCTCAAAGATCCTGAGGGCTGGGTTGACGAGCATCCGAGTTTTGCGACGGATGGTGCCTTGGGGCGTGCTAAGTATTACGCCTCGGTTGGAGGCCCAGGCGTGGTCGCCGCCTTCCTCATCGAATCGCTGAGGGGGTAGGTCGGCATGGGAGAGGCCTCGTGTCCTAAAGCTACCATTGTCGTCCCCGTTTACAACTCTGCACGCTCCATTCAGCGATGCCTCGATTCGCTGTTGGCCCAGTCCGAGCGCTCGATTCAGGTTGTCTGCGTCAACGACGGTTCGACTGATGATTCGTTGAACGTGTTGCGCCAGATCGCGCAGGCCGACGATCGCGTACTGGTGATTGACCAGGAAAACGCGGGTGTCTCGTGTGCTCGAAATGCCGGTATCGATGCCGCCGAGGGCGAGACCGTCTTTTTTGTGGACGCCGACGATTACATCGATGCCCAGACGATCGAGCGCGTGCTGCATGCCATGGAGTCTGCAGATGCCGAGGCCGCCGTTTTTGGCGGCGTCTGTGAACCTGCCGATGCTGCCCCCAAACGCGTTCAGCAACTCATGAGCCCCAAAGCTGGTACCTTCGGCGCCCGCGATCCTCAACTGCTGTTCCATTCGAATGCGCAGCCCTATGCCTGCCGTGCGGCTTTTTCGCGCGAGCTGCTCAATCGCGAAGGCATTCGCTTTGCCCCCGGTTTGGCTTTGGGCGAAGACGTCGTCTTCCAAT
Source organism: Collinsella aerofaciens (assembly GCA_905199455.1). GTDB lineage: Bacteria > Actinomycetota > Coriobacteriia > Coriobacteriales > Coriobacteriaceae > Collinsella > Collinsella aerofaciens_AW. Next base: position 1,445 of record CAJKGV010000246.1, read on the forward strand.
TTGCGGTTTATGCGCTTGCCCGCAGGACCGTCGTCATGCCGGACAAGTTCTACCACTACGTGATGGAGAGCGAATCGGCGACGCATGAGTTCAACAGTGCCGAGGCTCGTGCCAAAAAGCTTGACGCCCACATGAGGATGCTCGAGGAGGTCTTGGAGGACTGGGCGGCCTACGGTCTTTTGGACCTGTGTCCCGGCGAGCTGATCACCTGGTTCTTGGACCTTATCGTGTTTGATTTGGCGCGCTTGGATTCCGATGACTTCCATCGCGTGGCGGCTCGCGTCAACATGGACCTCGCGACGTTTTTGGGAACGGACTGGGCAGATATGCCTGCCAAGGGCGCCGTTTGCCGTGTTGCCCACAAGTTCGTTGCGACGACCTCGGGCGTTTCGATGGCAGACGCCACGCTGTTCTATCTTTCGACTCGCGGTCTCAAAGCCTGCCTGGAGCGCTTTATCTAATTCCAAGCGCTGCCGCCCGCCGCAACTCGGCTGCTAAAATAACCCTGTTACACGCTACTCAACAGGAGGTTCTCTTGCAGAACTCTGATACCCCTAAAGTTTCGCTGCTCGTCCCCATTTGCAATGTCGAACGCTACCTGCGCGAGTGCCTAGATTCCGCCGTGGCGCAGACGCTCAAGGACATCGAGATCATCTGCATCAACGACGGTTCTACCGATAGCTCGCCAGATATCATCCGCGAGTATATGGAGCGCGACCCCCGTGTAAAGATGATCGACAAAGCAAACAGCGGCTACGGCG
>CAJKGV010000247.1:0-2202 GCA_905199455.1 Collinsella aerofaciens
AACTTTGACGTGATGGCCCACCCCGACCTGGTCATGCGCTTTTCGAAGGAGGGCTTTGCACCCGATTTTGACCCGGCGCCGCTTTGGGAGCAGATGGCCGAATGCGCCCACGATACGGGTCGCCGCGTTGAGGTCTCGACCGCCGCACCGCGCAAGGGCCTCGACGACTACTATCCCGCGACCGGGCTGTTGCGTTGCTTTGCCCACGCCGAGGTGCCGATTACTTTTGGCTCGGACGCACACCGCGCCTGCGACATCTGCTGGAACATCCGCGAGGCTCAGGCCCACGCCTACGACTGCGGCTACCGAACCTTCGACATCCCCCACGCCACCGGCGAATGGGAACCCACGCCCCTCGCCTAAGACTAGTGGCGGCGAGCGTTGAGCTCGCCGGCCAGTTCGTCGAGGGTGATACCGTAGCGTTCGAGCGTTACGAGGAGATGGTAAATCAGGTCGCCGGCCTCGTAGCGGATGTGGTCGTGATCGTTATCCTTGCAGGCCATGATGACCTCGCTCGCCTCCTCGGCAAGCTTCTTGAGCAGCTCGTCCTCGACGTCGGTCAACAGACGAGCGGTGTAGCTCTCCTGTGGCGACGCATCGCGACGACCGTGAATCACCTCGGCCAGACCCGTCAACGTCTCGCCGATATTTCCATCCTGGACATTTGCGGTGCGCACACCCATAGTTCAATCCTTTCCGTTTTACCGAGCGCCCAACAGGGCGCCCGCCTTAGGCGAGTTTCTTAAAAAAGCAGGTACGGTTGCCGGTGTGGCAGGCCGGACCCGGCGAGTCGACCTTGACCAACAGCGTATCGCTATCGCAGTCGGCCCAGAGCTCCTTGACCTCCTGCATATTGCCGCTCGTCGCGCCCTTGTTCCAGAGCTCCTGGCGGCTGCGACTCCAAAACCACGTGGTCCCGGTCTTGAGCGTCAGCCCCACCGATTCCTCGTTCATCCAAGCAACCATAAGCACCTCGCCGGTGTCATACTGCTGAACCACACAAGGAATCAGCCCGTGGGCGTCGTATGTAAGATCAGCCGCTTCTACTACCTCAGTCATCATTTCTCCCAAGTAACAAACGAAACCCCACAGGTCGGCGAGGGTTGTCCAGGTGCCCGAGATTCCGAGCGACAAGCCCGACGACGCGTACTTAAGTACGCGAGGAGGGTTGGAGCCGGAAGGTCGGGTGCCTGGGCAAGCCGCAGCGCAGCCCGCAGCATTAGAAGTCCAATCTCACAGGGATGCCCTGTGAGGCCATATACTCTTTGACTTCGCGAATGCTGAAGGTTCCAAAGTGAAAGACGCTCGCCGCCAGCACGGCGTCGGCCTCGCCCTCGATCACGCCCTCGGCAAAATGCTCGAGCGTGCCCACTCCGCCGCTCGCGATGACGGGAATCGGCACCGCGCGCGCCACGGCGCGGGTGAGCGCCAAATCAAAGCCGGCCTTGGTGCCGTCGCGATCCATGCTGGTGAGCAGGATCTCGCCGGCGCCACGACGAGCCGCCTCCTCGGCCCACGCCACCGCGTCGATACCCGTAGCGTTGCGACCGCCCGCCGTAAAGACCTCCCACTTATCGGCGCCCGGCTCCCCGGGCAGCCCCACACGCTTGGCATCGATCGCCACGACCACGGCCTGGCTACCAAACGCCGCGGCAGCCTGACTAATCAGCGATGGATCGCGCACGGCGGCAGAGTTGAGCGACACCTTGTCGGCACCGGCGGCAACCATGGTGCGCATGCCCGCCAGGTCGCGAAAGCCGCCGCCCACGGTATAGGGAATGGCCAGCTCCTCGGCCGCATGCGCCGCCATCTCGATAGTCGTCGCACGGTTGTCGCTCGTGGCGGTAATGTCCAGGAAGACGACCTCGTCCGCACCTTCGCGATCGTAGGCGCGCGCCAGCTCCACCGGATCGCCCGCATCGCGCAGGCTCACAAAGTTGACGCCTTTGACCACACGGCCATCCTTGACGTCCAGGCAGGGAATCACGCGCTTGGTAAGCATGGGCTACTCCTCCCCTCGGGCGGCGGCCAGCGCCTGTGCCAGCGTAAAGTTGCCTTCGTAGAGCGCACGGCCGGTAATGGCGCCTTCAATCGCGACCTCGCCCACCGCGGCCAGCGCGCGGATGTCGTCGAGTGTCGAGATGCCACCCGAAGCCACGACGGGAAATCCCGCGACCTCGGCCACATGGCGATACGCCGCCA
>CAJKGV010000248.1:0-2197 GCA_905199455.1 Collinsella aerofaciens
GCGCGCAGCTCTTCCAAGCTCTCGAGCGTACCCTCGATATCCTCGTGCGTCTCCTCAAATTCGGCGGCGACGCCCAGGAATTCCTGGATGTTCTCGGCGCGGCTCTCGGACTCCATGGTGCCCTCGGCGCGAAACGCCTGCAGCAGGCCTGTCTTATCGACAATCATCTCGACGACATCCTTGAGCTCGCCGTCCATGCGGCGGCCCTCGCGCACCAGCGCCACAAAACTCGACAGGCCGTTGCGCACCTTGGCACTAAACATGCCCGTCTCGGCTGTTGCGATCTCGCAGGCCTGGAAGAACGAGCAGCGGTTGTCGCGCGCCAGCTGCTCGATCTTTTGGATCGAGGTGGAGCCGATGCCGCGGCGCGGCGTGTTGATGACGCGCTTGACGCTCATCTCGTCGGCCGGGTTCACGATCATCTTGAGGTAGGCCATGACGTCGCGAATCTCGGCGCGGTCGAAGAATCGCGTGCCGCCGACGATCTTGTAGGGCACGCCCGCGCGCAGGAACATATCTTCGAGGATACGCGACTGGGCGTTGGTGCGGTAGAACACGGCGATATCGTCGTAGCTTGTACCCTTGGCATGCAGCTTTTCGATCTCGCCGGCAATCCAGCGACCTTCGTCGCGCTCGTCGCTTGCCTGGAAAGCCTGAATCTTCTCGCCATCGCCCTCGGCCGTAAACAGGCGCTTGTCCTTGCGCTGCGAGTTGTGACGCACCACGGCGTTGGCGGCGCTCAGGATATGACCCGTGGAGCGGTAGTTCTGCTCCAGCTTGACGGTCTTGCAGTTTTTAAAGTCCTGCTCAAAGTCCAGGATGTTGGTGATGTCGGCGCCACGCCAGCTGTAAATGGACTGGTCATCGTCGCCCACGACCATAAGGTTTTGGTACTTGGCGGCCAGCAGGTTGGCGATCTCGTACTGGACGTGGTTGGTGTCCTGATACTCGTCGACGCTAATGTAGCGGAAGCGCTCCTGGTACTTGTCGAGCACCTCGGGGCGGGTGCGCAGTAGCTCGAGCGTGCGCACGAGCAGGTCGTCGAAGTCCATCGCGTTGGCGGCGCGCAGGCGGCGCTCCAGCTCCAGGTAGACTTGCGCGGCCTTTTTGTCGTTGGGGCTATCGGCGCTCTTGAGCATGTCCTCGGGCCCGATCATGGCGTTTTTAGCAGAGCTGATCTTGCTGCGGATCATGTTGATGGGGAACTGCTTTTGCTCGATGCCGAGCGCCTGCATAATGTCGCGCACCATGCGCTTTGAGTCGTCGTCATCGTAGATGGTGAATTGACCGGTATAGCCCAGCAGGTCGGCGTCCTCGCGCAGCATGCGCACGCACATGGCATGGAAGGTGCACACCCACATGCCACGAGTGCCGCTGGGGATGAGTGCCGCCAGACGCTCGCGCATCTCGGCCGCAGCCTTGTTGGTAAACGTAATGGCAAGAACCTGCCAAGGCTTAACGCCCAGGTCGCCGAGCATATGTGCGATGCGGAAGGTCAAGACGCGGGTCTTGCCCGAGCCGGCGCCGGCGAGGACCAGCAACGGACCCTCGGTGGTGAGCACCGCCTCGCGCTGGGCGGGATTAAGGCTGTCGATGTCGACAAACGGCTTTGCGGGCGCAGGAGCCGGCGCGGGAGCGTCGTAGATGTCGAGCGGGACGAGTTCGGGCTCCGGCGCAGCGGGGGCGACGTATACATCGAGCGGCACGGGTTCCGGCGCGGGCGGCACGGGTACCGCGGCGTTCTTTTCCCAGGGCAAGGGCTGGGTCATGGGCGACTCCTCATCTGACAGACGGCGCGCCTGCGGGCAGCGCCATAGTTTGAGCCGTACCAGTATACCGAGCCGCGCGGACACCGACGCAAATCACACCACGACTCCGTGCGCCACTGTCAGGCCTGCCCCAGCGGATTTGGCGCAATGAGGTCAGGTTACTTTGCACCAATCTATTGACAATCACGAAACCGCCGATGTCATGGCAGCAGCAGCGAGCGACGGTCAGGGCGAACAAATTGGCATGAAAAGGGGGCGGCATAGACCTTTTGGTCATGCCACCCCCTTTGAATGACAAGTTGTCGCCCTGACCGCCGCGCAGCGTCGACTAAGTTAGAGGCCGAGCATCGGCTCCAGGACGAAGAAGTACGCAAGCACTACGATGCCCAGGATGATGCGGTAGACTCCGAAGCACTTGAAGTCGTGAC
>CAJKGV010000249.1:0-2171 GCA_905199455.1 Collinsella aerofaciens
AGAAAATCGCCCGCTTTGTGACGCTCGAGCTGGAGCACGAGGGCTACCAGGTGGAGCACGCCGCCGATGGCCGCACCGCTGTGGACCTGGCACTGGAGCGCGACTACGACCTGATTCTGCTCGATGTGCTGTTGCCGCAGCTCAACGGCATGGAGGTGCTGCGGCGCGTGCGCAAGCACAAGGATGTGCCGGTGATCATGGTCACCGCGCGCGATGCCGTGATGGACAAGGTGGCCGGGCTCGATGCCGGCGCCGACGATTACCTGACCAAGCCATTTGCGATTGAGGAGCTGTTCGCACGAATCCGCGTGGCGCTGAAGCGCTCGGAGGCCGTGCGGGCGGCTTCGGGCGTTGGCGGCGTTGGGGCCGGGGAGGGCGCTACGGGTGCCGGTGCCGCCGCGACGTCCCCGGCTAGCGACTCGGCCAAGACCTCTGCCGTGCCCTCCCCCACCGCGCTCACCGTGGGCTCGGTTGCGCTCGACCCCGACCGCCGCGAAGTCACGGTCGGCGGCTCGCCCATTGCGCTCACGGCTCGCGAGTTCGACGTCCTCGCCCTGCTTATGGCGCACGCCGGCACCGTGCTCACGCGCGAGCGCATCGCGCACGAGGCCCTGGGATACGACTACGTGGGCGACACCAACAACGTCGACGTGCACATCGCGCACCTGCGTGCCAAGATCGAAGACGCCGGCGGTGCCCGCATCATCCAGACCGTGCGCGGGGTGGGCTATGTCTGCCGCCCGTAACGCCGAGGCCAAGCGCGTCACCTCCATCGCCCGCGCCATCAACTGGAGCTATATGTGGCGCCGCTTGGTGAGCTACGTCTGGCTGGATCTGTTACTGCTGCTTGTTGCGGCGGCGATCCTCGTCTATGGCTACAACCAGACGCTACCCGATGGCGCGTTTACCGCGGGATGGATCCCCGGCGCCGCCGTTCGCAGCATGTCGCTGACCCCTGCGCGCGGCTGGGACCTGACCACGCTCACCTATACCGTCGAGCTTGCGCGTAACACCAAGACCTTCCCCCTCGCACAGGACCTCGTCACGCTATGGCCTCTCTGCCTTGTCGTTGTGGGTTGGCAGGTCATCAGCGTGCTCAACATGCTCGGCGGCGCCCGCCGCGTGCGCCGTACCATGGCACCGCTCAACGACCTGGCCTTGCGTGTGGACGAGCTCGGCCGCATGCAGCTCTCCGGCGGCAAAATGGAAACGCTGGAGCAGGCCATCGAGCGCGCAAGCGTCGACTCGCCGAGCGTCACCACCGGCGACGCCGACCTGGCAAGCATCGAGGTCGCGCTCAACCGCCTGCTGCGCCAGATGCAAGAGGCAAAGCTGCAGCAGATGCGCTTTGTCAACGATGCGAGCCACGAGCTGCGCACGCCCATCGCGGTGATTCAGGGCTACGTAAACATGCTCGACCGTTGGGGTAAGGACGACCCGGCCGTGCTAGCGGAGTCCATCGCCTCGCTCAAGGCCGAAAGCGAGCACATGCAGGAGCTCGTAGAACAACTGCTGTTTTTGGCACGCGGCGATGCCGGGCGCACCGCGTTGCATCGTGTGAATACCAATCTGGCTGCACTGGTCGGCGAGGTTTGCGAAGAATCGCAGATGATCGATGCCGGGCACGCATATCGGCTGGCGTACGATGCCGCACTTACCAGCGACATGCGCTGCAACGCATCGGTTGACGTGGCACTCGTGAAGCAGGCGCTGCGCGTGATCGTGCAAAACGCCGCCAAGTATTCGGACGCGGGCACGACCGTCACGTTTGCCATAACGCCCGATGCGGGCACGAGCGCGATTGACATAAGCGTTGAGGACGAGGGCATCGGCATGAACCAGGAATCCGCAGCTCACGCGTTTGAGCGGTTCTACCGCGCTGACAACGCACGCGATGCTGGCGCGCAGGGCTCGGGCCTGGGGCTCGCCATCGCCAAGTGGATCGTCGATAGCCACGGCGGCGTCATCGGCGTGACCTCGGTCGAAGGCGTCGGCAGCCGCTTTACGATTCGCCTACCACGGTAGGAAGCCCCTCGGCATAAATAAAGGGATAAGGCCATGCGGCCCTATCCCTTTTTGCTAGCTATAGCAGCTCATGCGCTACTCGCGGCACAGATGCACGGCGAAGCCGGCGAACTCGCGCTTAAAGTACACGAGCTTGGTGCCACCGT
>CAJKGV010000250.1:0-2152 GCA_905199455.1 Collinsella aerofaciens
AGTTCCGCACGCAAAGAAGGCCACTTAATGTGGCCTTCGTCTTGCGCAGGACTGTCCGAAATAGCGAGCAAATGCCCAAGCGGCCCTCTCGGTTCAGCCCCGGAGCGGTATTAGAGATGCAGCACGCGGTCGCGGATCTCCTCGGTTCGACCCTGGTTCCAGAACTGGGTACCGATGTAACCGCACGTGCGACGGGCGACATTCATCTTCTCCTGGTCACGGTTGCCGCAATTGGGGCACTCCCACACCAGCTTGCCGTCATCCTCGACAATCTTGATCTCGCCGTCGTAACCGCACACCTGGCAATAATCGCTCTTGGTGTTGAGCTCGGCGTACATGATGTTGTCGTAGATGTACTGCATCACGCGGATGACAGCCTTGAGGTTGTCCTGCATGTTGGGAACCTCGACATAGGAGATGGCACCGCCCGGCGAAAGTTGCTGGAACATACCCTCGAACTTGAGCTTGTCGAATGCGTCGATCTCCTCAGACACATGGACGTGATAGCTGTTGGTAATGTAGCCCTTGTCCGTCACGCCCGGGATAATACCAAAACGGCGCTGCAGGCACTTGGCGAACTTGTAGGTCGTCGACTCAAGCGGGGTACCGTACAGCGAGAAGTCAATATCGCTTTCGGCCTTCCACTCCGCGCACTTGTCGTTCATGCGCTGCATGACGGCCATGGCAAAGGGCGTGCCCTCCTTCTCGGTGTGGCTGTGGCCCGTCATGTACTTGACGCACTCGTACAGGCCGGCATAACCCAGACTAATGGTGGAGTAACCGCCCACGAGCAGCTTGTCGATCGTCTCGCCCTTCTTCAGGCGGGCGAGGGCACCGTACTGCCAAAGAATCGGTGCGGCATCCGAAAGCGTACCCATCAGACGCTCATGACGGCACAGCAGGGCGCGGTGGCATAGCTCAAGGCGCTCGTCGAAGATCTTCCAGAACTTGTCCATGTCCTGATGCGAGCTCAGCGCGACATCGGGCAGGTTGATGGTCACAACGCCCTGGTTAAAGCGACCGTAGTACTTGGGCTTGTTCGGGTCATAGTTCAGCGCGTTGGCCACGTTGTTAAATCCGTTACCGGAGCGATCGGGCGTCAGGAAGCTGCGGCAACCCATGCAGGTATAGCAGTCGCCGTTGCCCGCGGTCTCGCCCTTCGACAGCTTGAGCTCGCGCATCTTCTTCTCAGAGATATAGTCGGGCACCATGCGCTTGGCGGTGCACTTAGCGGCCAGCTGGGTCAGGTAGAAGTACGGGGAATTCTCGTGAACGTTATCGTCCTCGAGTACATAGATGAGCTTGGGGAATGCCGGGGTAATCCACACGCCGGCCTCGTTCTTAACGCCCTCGTAGCGCTGGCGAAGCGTCTCCTCCACGATCATGGCAAGGTCGTGCTTCTCCTGAGGCGTACGGGCCTCGTTAAGATACATAAAGACCGTCACGAACGGCGCCTGGCCGTTCGTGGTCATAAGCGTCACGACCTGATACTGGATCGTCTGGACGCCGCGACGAATCTCGTCACGCAGACGGTCCTCAACGACCTCGCGGACCTTTTCGGGAGATGCGGAAACGCCGAGCTCCTCGAGCTCGCGGGCGACCTCGCCGCGAATCTTTTGACGGCTCACCTCGACGAACGGGGCAAGATGGGTCAGCGAAATCGACTGGCCGCCGTACTGGGAGGAAGCAACCTGAGCGATGATCTGCGTCGCGATGTTGCACGCGGTCGAGAAGCTGTGCGGCTTCTCAATCAGCGTACCCGAGATAACAGTGCCGTTCTGGAGCATGTCCTCCAGGTTCACCAGGTCGCAGTTGTGCATGTGCTGGGCAAAGTAATCCGAATCGTGGAAATGGATCAGGCCCTCATTATGGGCATCCACGATCTCTTGGGGCAGCAGCACACGCTGAGTCAGGTCCTTGGAGATCTCGCCGGCCATGTAGTCACGCTGAACGGAATTGACGGTCGGATTCTTGTTGGAGTTCTCCTGCTTGACCTCTTCGTTGTTGCACTCGATCAGCGACAGAATCTTGTCGTCGGTCGTGTTCTTCTGGCGCTTCAGGCTCTGAACATAGCGATAGATGATGTAATGGCGAGCGACCTCGTAGCAGTCGAGACGCATGATCTCGTCCTCGACCAGATCCTGAATCTCCT
>CAJKGV010000251.1:0-2147 GCA_905199455.1 Collinsella aerofaciens
AGCCTTCGCTACACCATCGTTAACGAGGCCGGCGCGTCGGTGTACTCCGCCTCCGAGCTCGCGAGCCAGGAGTATCCCGATCTGGACGTCACCGTGCGTGGTGCCATGAGCCTGGGTCGCCGCCTGCAGGACCCGCTGGCAGAGCTCGTTAAGATTCCGCCCCAATCCATCGGTGTGGGCCAGTACCAGCACGACCTTGACCAGGCCGAGCTTTCACGCACGCTGGGTCACGTGGTGGAAGACGTCGTCAACCGCGTGGGCGTCGACGTGAACACCGCGAGCGCGAGCCTGCTGGGATACGTCTCGGGCATTACGCCGAGCGTGGCCAAGAACATCGTGGCGTACCGCGAGGAAAACGGCGCCTTTACCGATCGCCGCCAGCTTAAGAAGGTCCCCAAACTGGGACCCAAGGCATACCTCAACGCCGCGGGTTTCCTGCGCATCAGCGGCGGCAAGAACCCGCTCGACGCGACAAGCGTCCACCCCGAGAGCTACGAGGTGGCAACGGCCGTCCTGGAGCGTGCCGGCGTTGCGGCAAACGAGCTCAGCCGCGGCGGTGTGCCCGACATCGAGCGCCGCTTGGGCAGCATCTCGGCGCTGGCAAGCAATCTGGACTGCGGCACCCTCACGCTCATCGACATCGTCAACGAGCTCAAGAAGCCCGGCCGCGACCCGCGCGACGACGCGCCCGAGGTAGTCTTTAGCCGCTCGGCGCTTTCCATCGACGACCTGGAGCCCGGCATGGAACTCAAGGGCACGGTGCGCAACGTCGTCGACTTTGGCGCCTTCGTCGACGTGGGTGTGCACCAGGACGGCCTCGTGCACATCTCCAAGCTGGCCAACCGCTTCGTCAAGCACCCGAGTGATGTCGTGCGCGTCGGCGACACGGTGAAGGTGTGGGTCGAAAAAGTCGATCGCGACCGCAAGAAGATCTCGCTCACCATGGTGAAGGGGAAGTAGACCGCCAAAGCAAGGGTCCCCCCTCTCGCGACGTGCAAAATCGCGAGTATTCTGCAAATTCCACCGCTCCGGATGCCTCTCAGAGACGAAAAGCAAAAAACAGCCCCCGTTTTAGCGTCGTCAGAGCCAAAACGGGGGCTATTCCGTGCTTCGGTTAACTGGTAAAAGCCTTTACCTTGCTGAATACTCTCAATTTTGCACGGCGCAGGCGGGGGTACCTTTGTCCACGGCAGAATATGGAGGCCAAACACCAACCTACTGGCAAGTTCGTGTCGGCAGCCCCGGCCTTTCCTTTGCCTAGCGCGACCCTCGCGAAGCGCGTGAGCGATAGGCAAAGGAAAGGCCGGGGCGAACAGCCCGCGGCACAGTCAGTGCTCGCGCTACGGCAGGATATGGAAGCCGAGCGCGGCGATATCCTTGGCAAAGCCGCGGACGGTGTCGAGCGAGACCTCGTACGGATCACGGCCGATGTTCTTGCGCTTGGCCAGGATGCTGTTGGGCACCGTGATGATCTGGCAACCGCAGGCCTCGGCCTGGTAAATGTTGATGAGCTCGCGCGTGGATGCCCACAGGACCTCGCAGTTGGGCTTGGCGGCGGCCTTCTTAACCGACTCCGTCATAAACGGAATGGGATCGACGCCGGTATCGGCGATACGGCCGGCAAAGAGCGAGATGATGGACGGCGTCTCGGCGTCAACGGCCTCGACCATCTCATCGACCTGCGTAGGCGTAAAGATGGTAGTGACGTTGACCCTGATACCGTCGGCCGAAAGCTTGCGGACCAGCTCAGCGGTGGACTCGCCCTTGGTGGTCACGCACGGAATTTTGACGTAGACGTTCTCGGCCCAGGTAGCGATCTCGCGGGCCTCGACCTCCATGGTCTCGACGTCGTCGGCAAAGACCTCAAACGACACGGACACATCGGTGATGTGGGCCAGGACCTCCTTGGCAAACGCGCGGTAATCCGTCACGCCGCCCTTCTTCATAAGGGACGGGTTGGTCGTGAAACCCTGAACGTTGCCGTTCTCGTACATGTCGAGCATGCCCTCGAGGTTTGCACCGTCAGCGAACACCTTGATTGCCATCTGCCTGATTCCTTTCGTTTGCACAAGGCCGGTAAACTGCTAAACACTTTACCTACGTTTATCAAGGCGTGAGCTGCGGTTTTTTATCTTCTCGGCGAACGG
>CAJKGV010000252.1:0-2124 GCA_905199455.1 Collinsella aerofaciens
CCGGCGTTATCGCCGGTCTGTGCAGCTGGGTCGGCGACCGCATGCGTCGCTTTGGTGCCGAGTTTAGGCAGCTCACGCTGCTGGGTACCCAGGCCGCCCTGACGGCGCTCTTTACCGCGCCCGTCTTTGGTTTTGTGGCGCCGCTCGCCGGTAGCGCCGATGGCCAGGGCGCCAACGAAGACGAGGATTCCGCCTCCGACGAGATCACCATCAAGCTGCCCAAGGCGCAAAAGACCGTGGTCTACGGCATCGCGATTGCCGGCGGCCTGGGCACCTATCTGCTGCTCGGACAGCTTATGGGCGGCGGTATGGGTATGCCGAGGTTCGAGGCTGCCCAGGTGGGCAACCTTGAGCTTGTCTGGCTTATTCCCCTGGCACTCATCGGTACGGTCTGCGGCTGGCTGTACTTTGTCTCGGAGCACGCGAGCGAGGCGTTGGCCCACACCATAGGGGAGCGCCCTGTCGTCAAGGCCATGCTAGCCGGTCTGGCGCTCGCCATCTGTGGCACGGTCCTGCCCTACACCATGTTTGCCGGCGAGACCCAAGCCGACGTGCTCATGGAGACCTATCTGACCATTCCCGCCGGCGTGCTTATCGCGACCGGTCTTGTTAAGGCCATGCTGACGCCCGCCCTCATCAACCTTGGTTGGCGTGGCGGCCACTTCTTCCCAGTTATCTTCTCGGGTGTGAGCCTGGGCTATGGTCTTGCCATCCTCACCGGCGCCGATCCGGTCTTTTGCGTCGCCGTCTGCACCGCCTCGACGATGGGCGCCGTTATGCGTCAGCCGGTCATGGTTGTGGGCCTGCTGCTCATGTGCTTCCCGCTCAAGGGTATCGTCTGCATGATCATCGCCGCCGTCATCGCGGCGGGCATTCCGCTGCCCAAGCCGCTGCGCAAGTAGCACGGTAGCGCGCGGGCAATACAAACATCTCAAGCCCGGTGTGGGCGCTGTGTCACGGATTTGCGGGTGGACTGAATCTCGCCTGGCACCGACGCTACTTCCAAATCGCGAGCGCGGCGGTGCCCAGCACGATGAGGAAAAGGCCGATGGCGCTTCGATGCGACAGCTTTTCGTTGAAGGCCAGTCGTGCGAACAGCACCGATACGACAATCGATAGTTTGTCGATTTGCACGACGACGCTCACCTGGCCTGCAGCGATGGCGTAGTAGTACAGCAGCCACGACGCGCCGGTCGCAATGCCCGATGCCGCAAGAAATGCGAGTTCGCGCGGGTCAATGCGCGCGACCTGCTCCAGCTTTCCCTTGGCAGCCACGATTGCCCATGCCATAACAAGTACCACACAGGTGCGGATTGCCGTGGCCAGGTTTGACTCGACACCTTCGATGCCGATCTTGGCGAGGACGGAGGTGAGTGCCGCGAACACGGCGGCGCCGAGGGCGTAAGCGAGCCAGGCTCGGTCTTGCTTTTGCTCTGCGCCGACGGACTGCTTTTTCTCGATCATCAAAAACGTGCCGAGCGTGATAACTGCGGTTCCCACGAGCTTGACCGCCAGGTTGCCTGTCTCACCAAAAAGCACTATGGCGATCAGCACGGCGAGCACGGTGCTCATCTTGTCGACGGGTACAACCTTGTTGACGTCTCCGATGCTGAGCGCCTTAAAGTAACAGATCCACGAGGCGCCGGTGGCGAGTCCCGAGAGGGTGAGGAATAGCCAGGCTTTGGCGGGAATGGCGCCGATTGCTCCGATGGATCCAGAAATGCCCGCCATTGCCCAGGCAAATACGAGCACCACGCAAGTACGGATGGCGGTTGCAACGTCGGAGTCGGTGTGCCTGATGCCGCATTTGGCCAAAATGGATGTGATGCCGGCAAAGAAAGCTGATGCAAATGCTGCTGTAACCCACGACACGGGTTGAGCGCCTCCTCATAAAAGACCGCGCCAGATCTGCGGCGCATGCCCGATGATACCGCGCTTGCCTACAGGTCGCGTGCTCGATAGACCTTGGTACTGATGGCGCAACTCAGTGCAAAGAGCACGAGGGCCAGTACGGCAATTCCTGCGCACAGGCAGCCGAGGACGGCGGGATCGGGATTCGCCCCAGCAATCGACATGAGCCAGTTGCTGATGGGGTTGGAGGAGCTCAGTGTGGCCATGGCAAGG
>CAJKGV010000253.1:0-2084 GCA_905199455.1 Collinsella aerofaciens
ATGTGCACGTCGACGGTGCGCGTGCCGCCGCAGTACTCAAAGCCCCACACGCGGTGCAGCAGCACCTCGCGGCTGTAGGCGCGGTTGGGGTGCGTCGCCAAAAAGCTCAGCAGTGAGTACTCCATCAGCGTCAGGTCGATGGGCTCGTTATCGAGCGTCACCTGGTAGGTAGCCAGGTTGATCTCGAGGTTATCGATGTTGAGCACATCGTCGGCGGTGACGGTCTCCTCCTCGCCCATCAGGCGCTGTGCACGAGCCTTAAGCTCGTTGGGCGTCGCCGTGGGGCATACAAAGTCGGCATGCGCATGATTGGGCAGGCGCAGGGTGCCGAGCGCCTCGTCGTCGACGATCACCAACATGGGGACGCCGCCGCGATCGTCAAGCCACTTGGCAATCTGATCGATGCGGTCGCTGCGGATGCCATCGGAATCGAGGATCAGCAGGTCAAAGTCGTGCGCCGCGGTCGGCGAATCGGGAGTTGCCAGGCTCACCTCGACACCCAGGGTGGTCGTCAAGCTGCGGGCAAACTCGTGGAAGCGCGTCGTGCGCGCCATGAACAGGGCACTCTTTTCGGACATATCGGCCTCCAAGGAAATGAGCTCAATCGTACTGGAACAAGTCAGCGCGATTAGGAGTTCGCCAGGTAATGCTTAATCTCCCACTCGGTGATCGTAGACTCAAACTTATGCCACTCGTCGCGCTTCTTTTTGAGGAAGAAGCTGTGGATGTGCTCGCCGAGGGCATCCTTCATAAACTGCGAGTCCTCGAACACGTCGAGCGCCTCTTTGAGCGAGCGCGGCAGCGACGTGTAGCCAGCCTCGATCATCTGACGGTCGGTAAGCTTGAGCGTCTCGGCCGTGGCCTCGGGCGGGAGCTCCAGCTTGCGCTCGATGCCGTCCAGACCAGCCGCCAGCGTGACGGCGTTGACCAGGTACGGATTGGCCATGGGATCGGGACTGCGCAGCTCGATGCGCGTGGACAGCTGCTTGCCGGGCTTGTAGACCGGGATGCGGACCATACTCGCGCGGTTGCGCAGGCCCCACGTGGCGTACTGCGGCACGGAGTCGCCGCCCGTGGTGATGCGCTTGTACGAGTTGACCGTGGGGTTAGTGATGGCGCTGATCTCGCGCGCGTGCGCCAAGATGCCGGCCATGTAGTGCTTGGCGATATCGGAGAGATGGTACTTCTCGTCGTCCTCGCCCCAAAAGACGTTGTTGCCGTCGTGGTCGAATAGCGACTGGCACAGGAACATAGCGCTGCCGTCCTCGCCCGCCAACGGCTTGGGCATAAAGGAGGCGTGGCACCCGCTCTCGTAAGCCTGCTGCTTAATGATGAGTTTGGCCGTGGTGATGGCGTCGGACATGCTCAGGGCCTCGGCGTGGCGCAGGCTCATGCCGTGCTGCGAGCGGCCGGCGGCGTGGAAGGTGTACTCCACGGGCACGGACATCTTCTCGAGCGTGAGGACCGTGTTGCGGCGCAGGTCGCGAGCGGCATCGCTCACCGAAAGATCGAAGTAGCCCACGTTGTCGAGCGGCTCGGGGGTGTGCTCGTCGGGGAAGTAGTAATACTCCAGCTCGGCACCCACGTTGAGCAGGTAGCCAGCCTTCTCGGCCTTATAGAACATGCGGCGCAACGCATCGCGCGGATCGCCGGCGAAGGGCTTGCGGTCGGGGGTGCACACATCGCAGAACACGCGGGCGACGCCGTTGTGGCTCGGGCGCCACGGCAAAATCTGGAAGGTCGAAGCATCGGGAAACGCCAGCATGTCGGCTTCCTCGGGCGTGGCAAAGCCCTCGATGGCGGAGCCGTCAAAGCCAATACCCTCCTCAAAAGCGACCTCGAGGTCCTCGGGGCTAATGGCAAAGTTCTTGAGGCGGCCGAGAATGTCGACAAACCACAGACGTACAAAGCGGATGTCACGCTGCTCTACGGAGCGGAGTACGTAATCGATGTTCTGCTGGTTCATGTCGCTCCCCTTTCTTTCGGGCGGGTTTCGACTGGTCTATATCGCAGATACTATCGCAGAAAAATGTTTCCGCAGGGTTAAAGCGTATCAAGCGCTCAAAAAACGTGTGTGAACAGGC
>CAJKGV010000254.1:0-2011 GCA_905199455.1 Collinsella aerofaciens
CGCGCGCCTCGCTCGACAACGAGGGCACCATCGTGGTGGCCGCCGACATGGCTGCCGCCGTCGAGGCCGTGAACACCGTGGCGCCCGAGCACCTGGAGCTGCACTGCAAGGACGCAATGGGCCTGCTTGGCGGCATTCGTAACGCCGGCGCCATCTTTGTGGGCGCTTGGAGCTCCGAGCCGCTCGGCGATTATGTTGCCGGCCCCAACCACACGCTGCCGACCGGCGGCACGGCCATGTTCTCCAATCCGCTTTCGGTCGAAGAGTTCGTTAAGCGCTCGAGCGTTATCCGCTATACGCCCGAGGGCCTACTCTCCGACGCTCCCGCTACGCAGCGCCTGGCCGAGGCCGAGGGCCTGTGGGCGCACGCGCTTTCCGCCGCTCTGCGTCGTCGTGTGCTGGAGCAGGGCGAGGATGCCGTGAGTGCCGAGTCGCTGGCTGCGGCCGACCTGACCAAGGTCGCCTGGCCGGGCGACGCCGTGGCGACGGTTGCCGAGGGCGTGGACCTGGCGGCTGCAGGCGCGGATGGCGCCGGTGCGACCGGCGGGGAGGCCTAATATGGCCGAGCTGACGCCCCGCATGAAGGAGCTTGTCCAGCCTTACCTGACCGGTATTGAGCCCTACGATCCCAACTTTACGCCCACGCGCATCAATCTTTCGGCCAACGAGAACACCTATCCCGTACCGACCGGCGTGCGCGAGGCGGTCGACGCCGCCCTGGCTGCAACGCCGCTCAACCGCTACCCCGATCCCATGTCGAACGACCTGCGCGACGAGCTGGCCGCCTGGCATGGCGTGACGCGCGAGAACGTCTGCGTAGGCAACGGCGGCGACGAGCTGCTCTATAACTACCTGCTGGCGTTTGGCGGTGCGGGACGGACCCTGCTCAACTGCCCGCCGTGCTTTAGCGAGTACGCGTTCTTTGCGTCGCTCTGTCAGACCGAGGTGCGCGACGTGTGGCGCGACCCGGCGACCTTTGAGCTCGACCAGGCAGCCGTGCTTGCGGCGGCGCCCGAGTGCAGCCTGGCCATCGTGACCTCGCCCAACAATCCCACGGGCGACGTGGCGCCGCTCGACTTTGTCGCGGCCCTGTGCGATGCGTGCCCCGGCATGGTGATGGTCGATGAGGCCTACGTTGAGTTTGCCGACGATTCGTTTGGCGCGGCCACCACGGCGCAGGGGCTTATCGCCGAGCATTCCAACCTGGTGATTCTGCATACGCTGTCCAAGGCGTTTGGCGCCGCCGGCGCGCGCCTGGGCTACGTGATCGCAGCCCCCGAGGTTATCGACGTGTTCGCGGCGATTCGCCAGATCTACTCGGTCAACGTGCTGAGCCAGGCCGCCGCGCTTGCCTGCGTGCGTGCCCGCGATGCGTACGCGCCCGTGGTGGCACAGGTTGCATCCGAGCGCGAGCGCGAGCTGTGTGCCCTGCGCGCAATGGCTGCCGAGGGTCTGCCCGTGGAGACATGGCCGAGCGCGGCGAACTTTATGCTCGTACGCACGCCGCATGCCACGCGCGTGCGCGAGCGGCTGCGCGACGAGTATTCGATTTTGGTGCGCGACTTTAGCTACGCGCCGGGCCTTGCGGACTGCCTGCGCATTACCGTGGGTACCCCGCAGGAAAACGATGAGGTGCTGGCTGCGTTTGCCGCGCTGGTGAAGGAGGAGATGTAGATGGGCCGTTATACCGAGGTGACCCGCAAGACGGGCGAGACCGACATTGTCGTAAAGCTTGACCTGGATGGGAGCGGCGTGTGCGACATCTCGTCCGGCGTGCCGTTTTTCGACCACATGCTCAACGCCTTTGGCCGCCATGGTTTGTTCGATCTGACGGTGCACGCGGTGGGCGATGTGGAAGTCGACGCACACCACACCGTCGAGGATGCGGGCATTGTGCTGGGCGAGGCGTTCTGCCAGGCGCTGGGTGACAAGGCGGGCATTACGCGCTTTGCCGATGCGGCGATCGCCATGGACGAGACGCTTGTGATGGCTGCTGTTGATATTTCGGGCC
>CAJKGV010000255.1:0-1998 GCA_905199455.1 Collinsella aerofaciens
GTCGATGGCGTGGTGCTCGAGGGCAGCTCGGCCGTGGACGAGAGCGCGCTCACCGGCGAGTCCATCCCCGTGGAAAAGACCGCCGGCGACACCGTCAACGCCGCCACTGTCAACCGCACCGGCTCGTTTGCCTTCCGTGCCACACGCGTGGGCGCCGACACGTCGCTCGCCAAGATTATCCAGCTCGTCGAGGACGCCAACGCCACCAAGGCGCCCATCGCCCGCATGGCCGACAAGGTCGCCGGCGTGTTCGTGCCCGTGGTATTCGTGATCTCGGCCATGACCTTCGTGGCGTGGATGGCACTGACCGGTAGCGTGAACGAAGCGCTCACCTCCGCCGTCGCTGTGCTGGTGATCAGCTGTCCGTGCGCATTGGGTCTGGCCACGCCCGTCGCTATTATGGTCGGCACCGGCAAGGGCGCCGAGATGGGCATTCTGTTCAAGAGCGCCGAGGCGCTGGAGAATCTGCGCAGCGTGGGCACCGTGGTGCTCGATAAGACGGGAACGGTCACTCGCGGCAAGCCTGCCGTGACCGATATCGTGGTAGCCACGCGCGCCGACGGATCGCCCGCCATGAGCGAAAAGGCGCTACTCAAGCTGGCCGCCGCGCTGGAGCGCTCAAGCGAACACCCGCTGGCCGAGGCGATTATGGCCGAGTGCGAGACGCGAGGGATTGTCGCGCGCGCCGTCGAGGACTTTGCCGCCGTGCCCGGGCGAGGCGTTACGGCGCGCGAGGGGCAAAACGCCATTGCCGCCGGCAATATGCGCCTGATGAACGAGCTGGGCGCGAAGGTGCCCGCGGGTCTTGCCGAACAGTTCGCCGCCGAGGGCAAGACGCCGCTGTTCTTTGCCAAGAACGGCGAGCTCGCCGGCACCATTGCCGTGGCTGACGAGGTCAAGGAAACGAGTGCCGGAGCCATCGCCGCACTGCGCTCGCTTGGCGTCGACGTGCGCATGCTCACCGGCGACAACCGAGTCACCGCCGAAGCAATCGCCCGCCGCGTGGGGCTGAGCAGCGAACAGGTCATCGCCGACGTCCTCCCCGCCGACAAGGAGCACCACGTACGCGAGCTGCAGGATGCGGGCAGCAAGGTCGCCATGGTGGGCGACGGTATCAATGACTCCCCCGCCCTGGCGCGCGCCGACGTGGGCCTTGCTATCGGCACCGGCGCAGACATCGCCAAGGAGGGCGCCGACGTGGTACTCATGCGCAGCGACCTCATGGACGTCGCCCGTGCCATCGAGCTGTCGCGCGCCACAATTCGCAACATCAAGCAGGACCTGTTCTGGGCGCTGTTCTACAACGGCATCGGCATTCCGCTGGCGGCGGGCGTGTTCTTCCCCCTCACCGGTTGGCAGCTCTCGCCGATGTTTGGCGCCGCGGCCATGAGCCTGTCGAGTGTCTGCGTCGTAAGCAATGCGCTGCGCTTAAAATCCTTTAAGCCCAAAGTGGCAAAATAGGCTCACCATTAAGTCCATCTAGAACGGGTTTTCCAGACGCCCGAGATTGACCCGAAAGAGGAGCGACGCGCACTTTGGTACGCGAGCGACGGCTTGAAGGTCAAGGTCGGGTGCCTGGGAAAGCCGACACAACAGGGAGGAATACCCATGCGTTACACAATCAAGACTTCCGGCCTCATGTGCGGCCATTGCGACGCCACCGTCGAGACGGCGTTGCTCAACGTGGCCGGCGTGACCGACGCCGACGCCGATCACGAGACCCAGACCGTCCAGGTGGAGTGCGCCGACACCGTGACCGTCGAGCAGCTCACCGCCGCCGTCGAGGGCGCCGGCGAGAAGTTCCACGCCCTTTCGGTGACCGCCGCATAGCAGTCGCTGCCTACTGAATCCTCAGAAGTTGCGGTGAAATACGGACTGTTGTGCCGCCCTAGGCCTTTAAACGGTCCGTATTTCACCGCAACTGACGGGGACATCCGGAAGATCGACCAGAAACGAGGACCCGCCATGATGGCAGACCATAAATCGGTGACCCGCATG
>CAJKGV010000256.1:0-1995 GCA_905199455.1 Collinsella aerofaciens
GCGACAACGGCCGCGCCACCAAGCGCGCAACCGGCATCGGCCTTTACCTAGTGGCGCGCCTGTGCTCCAAGATGGGCATCGACGTCACCGCAGCATCGGAGCCCGGCGAAGGCTTCGTCGTAACATTCGCTTTTTCAACGAACAAGTTTCAATACTTTGAGTAACGCACACGGCAAACGCCCGTCCAAACAAAACGTGCCGGCCCAAACGGGGCGGCACGCCATTTTTCTATCAGACAACTCGTTGAAGTGAGGCTGCAAAGGCCGCGGGGCCGGGAGGGGTTTCCTAAGGGCACATCCCGCAGCCGCAACGCGGCGAGGACGTGCCCGTGGAAACCCCGCAGGCCCCGCGGCCGGTGGGAGCAACGCTACTTTACGACCAAAATGTCGCAGTCCGTATTGCGCAGCAGGAACGTCGAAATCGAACCCAGAAGCGCATACTTGATCGAGGACAGGCCGCGAGCGCCGCAGAGCACCAGGTCGGGCTTGACCACGTCGAGCATCTCGTCTTTGAGCGTCTCGCGAATACGACCGGCGCGTATCATGACCTCGACCTCGGGAATATCGGGATTGGCCTTGGCCTCTTCGAGCTGCTTTTCGATGGAGTTCTTAAAGGCCTCCTCCAGACCGTTGACCAAATCGACCGGATAGGAGCCGGCGCTCTCGAGCGCCGTGGAATCGATAACGTGGCCGATAATCAGCTTGGCGCCGTTGTTCGCGGCGACCTTGATGGCGCGTGCGAGCACAAAATCCTGCTGCTCAGTACCGTCGAGTGAAACAAATACCTTGGTGTAGCCCTCGTTCATGGTTTCCTCCTTGGTCTATCGCACGGGCGCGGGGCTCGTGCGTCGGGCGGGCGCGGGTGCGTTGACCGCCGGACACTTTATCTTGTTGCAGTTATACCCAAGGATTTCGGTTTAACTGCTCGCAATTCTGTGAACGGGCGAGTTTTTTGGTAAGGGTAGGCGCGGTCGCACCGCCAACGGTTGATAATGGGACATCGCCCGCATCGTCCGCAGAACATCTACCGGCGGGTGTCTAACGAGGGGGTCCCTTTGGATATTATCGAGCTTCTAAAATCTGCCTTCATGGGCCTGGTCGAGGGCATCACCGAATGGCTGCCCGTTTCGTCGACGGGTCACATGATCTTGGTGGACGAGTTCGTCAAGATGAACGTGAGCGAGACGTTCTGGAATATGTTCCTGGTCGTGATTCAGCTCGGCGCCATTCTGGCCGTCTGCGTGCTGTTTTTCCACGAGCTCAACCCGTTCTCGCCCAGCAAGGGCAAGGAGGGCCGTCGCGACACCTGGGTGCTGTGGGGCAAGATTGTGCTCGGTTGCATTCCTGCGGCGGCGATCGGCCTGCCGCTCAACGACTGGATGGAGGAGCATTTCTACAACGCTCCCGTCGTGGCGCTGGCGCTCATTGTGTACGGCGTGCTGTTTATCGTGATCGAGAACTGGCGCGCGAGCAAGCGCGACCAGGCTGCTCTTGCTGGTTCGTTTGGTTCGCGTGCTGTGGTGGCGGGCGGACGTCCCGCCGGTGCGCACTTTGCGGCGCCCCCCACGGCTACCGCTGAGGATGAGGACGATGACGAGAATCTGGACTTTGGTTCCATCGCCACGCTCGAGGACCTCAGCTGGAAGACTGCGCTGGGTATCGGCTGCTTCCAGGTGCTTTCGCTGGTGCCTGGTACGTCTCGCTCCGGTTCTACCATCATCGGCGGCCTGCTTTTGGGCTGCACGCGCTCGGTGGCGTCTAAGTTTACGTTCTTCCTGGCTATTCCCGTTATGTTTGGCGCGAGTGCGCTCAAGCTGGTCAAGTACTTCATCAAGGGCGGCACGTTCGGCACCAACGAGATCGCCATCTTGGGCGTGGGCTGCGTTGTGGCCTTTGTGGTTTCGCTCATCGCCATCAAGTGGCTCATGGGCTTCGTCCGCCGTCACGACTTCAAGTGCTTCGGAGTCTACCGCATCATCCTGGGCATCGTAGTGCT
>CAJKGV010000257.1:0-1994 GCA_905199455.1 Collinsella aerofaciens
TATGTGCGGAATCGTCGGCTACACCGGCTCTGATATTGCAAAGAATATCCTGGTCACGGGCCTCAAGCGTATGGAGTATCGCGGCTATGACTCCTCGGGCGTCGCGCTCGAGGTGGGCGAGGGCGCCGCGGCGCACCTCGACGTCATCCGCCGCGTGGGCAAGGTCGCGGGCCTGGAGAGCGAGCTTTCCAACATCGACAGCGACGCTACCTGCGGTATCGGTCACACCCGTTGGGCCACCCACGGCAAGCCCTCCGTCGTTAACGCTCACCCCCACACCAGCTGCGACGGTCGTATCGCCATCGTCCACAACGGCATCATCGAGAACTTCGCCGAGCTGCGCGAAGAGCTGGAGGGTCGCGGCCACCACTTTAAGAGCGAGACCGATACCGAGGTCTTCGCGCATCTGATCGAAGAGGCTTATGCCGAGACGCACGACCTGATGGCCTCCGTGCGCGAGGCTTGCACCCACGTGGTCGGTGCCTATGGTCTGGCCGCCGTGTGCGCTGACGAGCCCGGCGTGATCGCCGTGGCCCGCAAGGATTCCCCGATCGTGGTCGGCGCGGGCGAGACCGGCGCCTATGTCGCCTCCGACGTCATCGCGCTCATCGACGCAACCCGCGACGTCGTGGTGCTCGAGGACGGTCAGTTTGCCAAGCTCACGCCCGCAGGCGTCGAGTACACCGACGAGGCTGGCAACGTTATCGAGCCCAAGGTCACCCACATCGACTGGGACCTGGACATGGCAGAAAAGGGCGGTTATCCCGACTTTATGCTCAAGGAAATCCACGAGCAGCCGCGCGTCGTGCGCGACACGCTGGTCGGTCGTATGACGCCGGCCGGCGAGCTCGACATCGACGAGCTGGGCCTTTCGCTCGAGGAGCTCAACGACATCGACCGCGTCTACGTGATCGCTTGCGGCACCAGCTATCACGCTGGCCTCATTGCCAAGAATCTCATTGAGGGCTGGGCTCGCATCCCCACCGAGGTGGAGGCGGCCAGCGAGTTCCGTTATCGCAACCCCATCATTACGCCGACGACGCTTGTCGTTGCCGTGTCCCAGTCGGGCGAGACGGCCGATACCCTTGCCGCCATTCGCGATGCGCGCATCAAGGGTGCCAAGGTCTTCGGCATCACCAACGTGGTGGGCAGCCCCGTGGCGCGTGAGAGCGACGGCGTCATCTACACCAAGGCCAACAAGGAGATCGCGGTCGCCTCGACCAAGAGCTTCATCGGCCAGGTCGTGAGCCTTACGCTGCTGGCTTTGCTGTTGGCGCAGGTTAAGTACCGTCTGACCACCAAACAGGCGCGCATGCTGTTCCGCGAGCTTTCCGATACGGCCGAGCAGATCCAGTGGATTTTGGATACCCAAACCGAGGCCGTGCATGAGGCCGCCCTGCTGTGCAAGGACGCGCAGTCGGCGCTGTTCGTGGGCCGTGGCATGGGTGCCGCTATTTCCTACGAGGGCGCGCTCAAG
Organism: Collinsella aerofaciens; assembly: GCA_905199455.1. Lineage (GTDB taxonomy): Bacteria > Actinomycetota > Coriobacteriia > Coriobacteriales > Coriobacteriaceae > Collinsella > Collinsella aerofaciens_AW. The sequence goes on from CAJKGV010000257.1 coordinate 1,478, forward strand.
CTCAAAGAGGTCAGCTACCTGCACGCCGAGGCCTACGCCGCCGGTGAGATGAAGCACGGCCCCATCGCGCTGATTGACCCGGGCTTCCCTGTCATCGCTGTGGCCACCAAGAGCGCAACGTACGATAAGACGGTGTCGAACCTTATGGAGTGCAAGGCGCGCGGCGCCAAGGTTATCGTCGTTGCAACCAAGGGCGACGAGGAAATCAACAAGATCGCTGACTGCATCATTCGCGTGCCGGCCGTCCGCGACGTGTTCAGCCCCATCACGGCGAGCGTTCCGCTGCAGCTACTCGCCCGCGAGGTTGCCATCCTGCGCGGCTGCGACGTCGACCAGCCCCGTAACCTGGCGAAAAGCGTTACTGTCGAGTAATCGAGTTCCGTCATCCTAACAACTAAGGCCCGGCTCCGTTGCAGCGGAGCCGGGCCTTGTTGCATTTGCCCAGATAAAATCTGCAAAATGAACCTGTCCCTTTTTGGCAGGTTAGCGGAGCTTGCTGGTCTCGAAGTACTCGGGG
>CAJKGV010000258.1:0-1948 GCA_905199455.1 Collinsella aerofaciens
GCGATACCCAGACGGCTCAAGGAGTCTCCACAACTGGGACACATGGCCCATTTTTGACCAGTCGTTGGGGACGTTCTTAAACGACTAGTCGCTGGGCGCCACTCATTGGGGACGTACTTAAATGAGTGGCAGCTGGAGACACTCCTGGCCGAGCTAGAGGTCGCGCGTGCCCCTTCTGGTCCATGCGGCTCAAAACCGCGGTGTGACGTGAACGGCTGGGGTCAAATTTGCAGCATTTCGAGCCTGGCTTCGATATTGAGACTGGTTCTTTATTAAAATAGATTTCCAGACAATTGAGCGGCTGGGGGTTAACCATGAGGGACATGGGAGACACAACCGCATATCTGCGTCGGGGCATTCGGGAGATTATATGCCTGGCGCTGTTCTTCTTCACGTTTTTGGCGTGCGAGTATCTCTTTGATGCGCGCATGGCCGAGTTCGTGTCTCCGAACGAGGTCGTTATTTATGAGAGCCTTGTCCTCGGCGCGAGCGTGATTGGCTTTTTTGTGCGTCCCATTCTGTATTATCACCGTTCCCATGCCATCGACGCAACGAGTGACGTCACGGGCGTTTTGCTGGTGGCGGCATTGCTGCTGTTGATTATGGCGGTTCAGGTTGAGGTAATAATTGCCGGCGGCTTGGTGGCGTGCTGCGCGCTGGGCTACTGCGGATCGACTGCTCACGCGAACTTTGCGCGGCGCTTTGCGCGGACGCCTTGCTTGGCGCGCGCCGCCGCACTTTCTTACGCCATGGGCGTTCTGGTGCAGGTCCTCAACCACATGGTGATGCCTGCCGGCATTCCTCAGCAGGCTGTTCTGGTCGTCTGCGCGATCGCGCAGGTGGCGTTGCTCCACGGTGCCCGACGCGCCAAGCTGCGCGACGAGTCTGATCCAAACTTTGAACCCAGTGTTGCCGGGCTTTCGGTAGATGCTTTGGAATATGGTGCCAAGTGGCAAGACGATCCCGAGGCAAAGGCGGCATTCCGCCGCACTGCAGCTCGCTTGACCGTGGCGATAGCGTATCTTTCCGGCGTATTCGCCGCTCTCAACGCGGGTCTCACAACCCTGCATGCTACCGGAGCCGTCGATTTGGGCGATTGGCCGCGCCTGCTGCTTGTCGTGAGCTCGTTGGCTGCTGGCGCACTATTTGACCTGCACGGCCGTTCGTATATGAATATCGGCATGACATGCGCCGCCATGTTGTCCACGCTTTCGTTCTTTGTGCTCATCGTCGACGGCAATGGCGGCAACGAGCTCGCTGCCACGATCATCTTTTATCTGGGGTCGGGCTTTTTCGTGGTGTTCTTTACCACAAAATATGCCGCCGTCTCGCTCTATGCGCGCTGGTCATATTTTTGGCCGTGCATGGGTCGCGTCGTCAACAACGTGTGCTCGATGTTCGTGACGGCGCCGGCAGTGGCGATTATCTCGAGTCAAAACGTGCTGGCTGCGGTCAGTGCGGCGCTCGTGATGTTTGTGGGCATTGCGATTACGCTGCTGGGGCAGTTGGGGCAACGAGCCGATGATGCCGTGATGCAGGATGGCCTGCCGCTTGCCACCGACGATCTTGGTGGGGATCTTGCGCCCACATGCTCCGACCCCGAGCCCGTGGAGGCAGCGGAGCTCACGTCCGATGAACGCCTCGATGCTTTCGTCGCCACCTTTGGGCTTACAGAGCGCGAGCGCGATATTCTTGAGGTCTTGGTCGTTTCGGACCAGAGCGTTCAGGACATCGCCACAACGCTCTTCCTTTCGCGCTCCACGCTCTATCGCCACATTTCCTCGATCAACAAAAAGGCCGGTACCGCCTCGCGTGTGGCCCTTATCAACTTCTTCTGGTCCTGGACACCCAAGGACTAGCTAATCTCCCAATAAGTTGCGGTGGAATAGTCCCTAAATTAAAGTCACGGGGCTTTAAACAGGAACTATTTCACCGCAATTGCTGGGGG
>CAJKGV010000259.1:0-1889 GCA_905199455.1 Collinsella aerofaciens
CCTCAAAGTCGCCAAAGAACCACTCACGCAGGCCGTCCAGGCGCTCGTACGTCATGCCCGACCACAGGTTGGCGATGGTCTGTTCGGTGCGGTGCAGCGTAGAGGTGTAGGCGTGGTCGGGCTCAATGCCGCGCGCACGCAAAAACATGCCGGCACGCGCCGCCTGATCGCAGCCCAGCTGCGTAAGCGGTGAGTCACTCCACCCCTGAATGATGCGCTTAAGGTTAAATATCGTCTGTCCATGACGAACCAGATACAGGTCTTTATTCATAGGGGTCCTTTCGTTCGTTACCAATCAAGGAGCGAAAACGCCCCGTCGCGATAGCCAAAATGAAGCACGGCACCGTTGTCGGGTAGCTCCCCCTCGCCAGTCACATGCTCAAGAAACTCCTGGCAGGCTGAGCCGTGGGAAACCGCCAGCACGCAGTCGTGCTGCGGCCTGGCCATGATGCGGGACAGCGCCGCGACCATGCGCGACTGAAGCTCACTTTCCGACTCGCCACCAAAGGCAATCGGATAATCACCCCAGGGCTGCGGCGGCATCTCGCGATTTGATGTGCCCTCCAGCGAGCCAAAATGCCACTCACGCAGGTCATCGACCAGCTCTATGGAACGGCCCTCGCCAACGATAAGCTCGGCCGTATGCCGCGCCCGGCCCAACGGCGAGGAATACACATGATCAAAGGCCACGCCACGCGCCGCAAACGCCGTACGCGCCGTCAGCGCCTGCTCGCGCCCGCGCGCCGTAAGCGACGAATCGTGCCAGCCCTGCAAAATGCTCTGCACATTGAGCTCAGTCTGCCCATGCCGCACCAAATACAAATCTGCCACACACCCTCCCCTCGTACCACCACAAAGGGGACAGGTGCCTTTGTGGTGATTTTGCCGCCGGATTGCACCGCAACGACGCACAACTACAGCAGCACGTCGGCAAGCGAGCGCTTGGGTACGTGGTGCACCTGCGCCTCGTCGCGCCAATAATTGATGGAGCCGTCGGGGTTGGAATCGATCGCATCGATCACCTGTGTCTCGGCCGGAACGCCAAACGCCATGATCAGCTTGAGCTCATACTTGTCGTTATCGAGTCCCATGGCATCGATCGCGTGGGGCGTAAAGGCCTTGAACATGCAGGCTGCCACCTCGGGCGTGGCGCTGCGGGCGGCGAGCATCATCGTCTGCGCGGCAATGCCCGTGTCGGCCTCGGTAATGGGAGCGGCGGGCTTACCCGGAACGGCGCGCTCGGCCAAAATCGCGATGTAGCCGGTCGGGCGCTCACCCTCGGCAGGACCCGGCCAATCCTTAAGCGCACCGGCCCACGCGAGCTCATCAAATACGCGCGCGCAATCCTCGGCACCGCTCACCACATGAAAACGAAGACGCTGAGCATTGGCACCACAGGGAGTCAGGTGCGCCAGCTCCGCCAGCTCAAGCAAAAGCTCACGCGGCACGCGCATGGACTCGTCAAAGCGACGGCACGTACGGGCGCGGCGAACCAACGCATCAAACGCGTTCAAGCCGAGCTTTTCGCAACCCTGCTTTGCCATCAACTCGGCGCTTACCGGCGCCGCGGGAACTGCTTCGTTCATAGGGACCCCCAATACAAGCCAATTGTTCTTAGGAGAATCTAACCTAAAACCTAGGCAAATTACATATAGCAGCGTAATGTTCTACAATTGTTGATTAATCCTCACTGGAGCGGGAACAAAAGTAACAATTCGGGAATGTGGGGCGGCAATTCGTCCTTCCCGCCCCATGCATCGGCGCCCTTGGGCGATACTTGTTGCAGCACTTTTGGCGTACGCCGCACGGAGAGCAATGAACGCGACGTGCAGCACACGGAAAGGAGACATTATGGGCATCTTTAAGAACGATGACCAAAAATCGAGCCA
>CAJKGV010000260.1:0-1869 GCA_905199455.1 Collinsella aerofaciens
GGCGATACCGCCCCGGCGGCACCGCACACTGGCAGCGCCGCGCCCGTAAGTAGCGGCGTGACCTCGGGCCCCGGCGGCATGATGCAAGCCGGCTCTGGCGCGCTGTAGGGCGTAACAAAACCTTGTGTCTACGAGGGCGTTCCAAAGGAGCGCCCTTTTTCTGTTGGAAAGCCCCCTTCGTTCAAAGTAGATCTCATTAAACATATCAATGGCGTATGCATAAACGTTGATCAAGCGTTGAGGTTGGTTGAAGGGTCCAACGTCCCTTCGGCGCGGCCCGTCTAACCTGCTTTATCTTAATAAAGTGGCGTCTCCCCACCGTTAGCCGATGATGCAAGGGCGCTCGGCGTTTTCGACTGGTTTATGCACGCAAAGTCTGGGAATATACAAGGCGCATGTCTTACTGTCTAACCAGTTGCGCCAAGGAGGCACCATGGATTACAAGATCACCGGCTACGAGCCCGCCCAGCTGTTCCATTTCTTTGAGGAGGTCAGCGCGATCCCCCGTGGGTCTGGCAACGAGAAGGGCATCAGCGATTTCCTGGTTGCGTTTGCCAAGGAGCGCGGCCTCGATGTGTACCAGGACGAGGTCTACAACGTCATCATTCGCAAGCCCGCTTCTGCCGGCGCCGAGAATGCTCCGACCGTGATGCTGCAGGGCCACATCGATATGGTGTGCGACAAGTTGGGCTCCGTTGAGCACGACTTTACGACCGATGGTATCGACCTGGTCGTCAAGGACGGCGTCCTCACCGCTAACGGCACCACTCTGGGCGCCGACAACGGTATCGCCGTCGCGCTTATGCTTACCGTGCTCAACGACGATTCGATTGCCCATCCGGCCCTCGAGTGCGTGTTCACCACCGACGAGGAGACTGGCCTGGTCGGCGCCGAGACGCTCGACAAGTCCCAGATTAGCGCCCGCACCATGATTAACCTTGACTCCGAGGAAGAGGGCGTTGCCACCGTCAGCTGCGCCGGCGGCGTCGTCGTTACCTACACCTGCCCCATCGCGCGCGAGCACAAGACCGGTAGCACCCTCACGCTCGACATCTCCGGCCTGCTGGGCGGCCACTCCGGCAGCGATATCCACCTGGAGCGCGGCAACGGCAACCTCATCATGGCCCGCATCATCGACCGCCTGATGGTTGCCGGCGAGCCCGCCATCGTGAGCTTTAACGGCGGCACCAAGGACAACGCCATCAACCGTGAGTGCAAGGCTGTTCTGGTCTATGCCGACCACGCTGCCGCCGAGGCCGCGGCCCAGATCGCAAAGGACATCATCGCCGACGTCACTGCCGAGCTCGAGGTCTTCGACCCCGGCTTTACCTGCACCGTCGAGATTGCCGACGACGCCGAGGTCGAGGCCATGGACCAGAAGTCCGCGCTTGCCCTCATCCGCGCCCTGCGTCTTGCCCCTAACGGCGTGATTCGCCGCAACGTCGCCACCGACGGCTCCGTCGAGGTTTCCTCCAACATCGGTGTGGTTGCCACCTCTGACGACGAGGTTAAGATCATGCTTTCCCCGCGCTCCTCGATCACCTCGCTGCAGAACGAGTTCAAGGATCGTTTGCAGACGCTTGCCGATGTCCTGGGCTTCGACGCCAAGTTTGAGTTCGAGTATCCCGGCTGGAGCTATGCCGAGCATTCGCCGGTCCGCGACGTCTTTGTCGAGAGCTATCGCGAGCTCTTTGGCTCCGAGCTGCGCATCGAGTCCATTCATGCCGGCCTTGAGTGCGGCCTGTTTGCCGAGGCCCTGCACGGCCTGGACGCCATCGCCGTGGGCCCGACGCTCTCCGATGTCCACACCCCGGACGAGAGCATGGAGCTCGCTTCTGCCGAGCGTTTCTACGAGCTGCTCATCGACGT
>CAJKGV010000261.1:0-1841 GCA_905199455.1 Collinsella aerofaciens
CACGCTTCTCCGTGAAGACTCCGAACATGTTGAAGGCGTCGATGCGGTTTCCGGTACTGGTGGCATGTCGTCGGTGAGTCCGGCAAATGGTGCGGCCTCTTCGGTGCTTGAGCGTTCCTGGGCTTGGCTGAATGCTTATTTTGCAGGGCAGGAACCTCGGTTTACGCCGCCGTTGCATATGATCGGCACGGCGTTTCAGCGTGAGGTTTGGTTTGAGCTGCTTTCGATCCCGCGTGGCGAGGTCGCTACGTATGGCGAGATCGCCCAGCGTGTTGCCGCTCGACATCGTGTACCGGGAAATGAAGCGCCCGTTGTATCTCCTCGCGCGGTGGGGGCTGCGGTCGCTCGCAACCCTATTTCGATTATCGTGCCGTGCCATCGCGTGGTCGCGGCCGACGGATCGCTCAACGGATACGCCGGTGGACTGGATCGCAAGGAGTGGCTGCTGCGCCTCGAGGGTGCCTATCTATAAGCTGCAGGCGGCCGCAACGCCCATGCGGCAAGCGCGCTCGCTGTACGGGCGTTGTTTGCAGGGCGAGATGTGAAGCCGCCCGTTCCTTAAGTCCGACTAAGCTATAACCTTGCTTTTTTAAATATGCTCATCGACCTGCTAAGGCAGCACTAAGGCGAGTGCGGGTGCGCTATTATCGGCGCTCACGGAGCGCTTAGTGTTCTTGGCACGCATGGACGAGGGCTCGGCGGGCTTTACCATGGCGTCGATCGATCTTTCGGAGGCGGTGAACAAGGCGGCGGCGCCGTTTAAGTCGGTGGCGGTCTCAGGCGGTAAACGCCTGTCGACGTCGATTGCGACCGGCGTGCGGACCCATGCCGATGCCGCGGCGGTGGCGCAGGTGGTTGAGTTGCTACTGGACAACGCCACGCGCTATGCGAGCGAGGGCAGCGTGATTGAGCTGAGCCTGTGCGCCGTTTCGCACGGCAAAGGCAAGGGCGCCGCCGAGCTTGTCGTATCGAACGCCGTGGACGAGCTGCCCGAGGGCGACCTGGACCGATTGTTCGATCGCTTCTATCGTGCGGATGCGTCGCGCAGCTCCAAGACGGGTGGCTCGGGCGTGGGCCTGTCCGTGGTGCGTGCCATCGCCGAGGCCCATGGAGGCGCCGCCACCGTATCCGGTCACGGCAACCAGATCACCTTCACCGTTTGCCTTTAAAACCTGCCAAAAAGGAACAGGTTTATTTTGGCAGGTTTTATCTGGGGAAACGTCCGCAGGAGAGGGCATGGGCGGTGTGAACATATGCATCTCTACCTGCTAAAATATAGGCATCGTTATTCGGCTCCTGAGCGGAAAGGAGACGGTCATGCAGTACGAGATCGGCGGAGGGGCTTTCCCGGTTGTTACGTGCAACCTTAGCGATGGCGAATCCATGATCACCGAAAGCGGCGCCATGGCTTGGATGACCCCCAACATGGAAATGTCTACCTCGGGCGGTGGCATCGGCAAGATGTTCTCCAAGGCTTTTTCGGGTGAGGCATTGTTCCAAAACATTTGGACCGCGCGTGGCGATGGCATGATCGCGTTTGGCTCCTGCTTCCCCGGCCGCATCGTGCCAATCGAGATCGGTCCGGGCAAGAGCTGGATTTTGCAGAAGCGTTCGTTCCTTGCCGCGGAAAGTGGCGTCGAGTTGAGCATTCAATTTAACAAGAAGGCAAAGGCCGGCGCCTTTGGCGGCGAGGGCTTTATCATGCAGAAGCTCACGGGCTCGGGTGTTGCTTTTGCCGAGATCGACGGCGACCTGGTTGAGTACGAGCTCGCTGCTGGCCAGCAGATGATTGTGGATACCGGCAACGTGGCCGGCTTTGAGGAGACCGTGAGCATCGACGC
>CAJKGV010000262.1:0-1808 GCA_905199455.1 Collinsella aerofaciens
TATCTGCCATGATGATTCTCCTCGTCTTGAGCCTAGTTGGAGCTGGGCAGCGTTGCCGGGGCCTCGGCGCCGAGCTTTTTGCCAAAGGCCTCGAGCAGGCGGCTCGCCACGAGCGTCAGGATCAGGTAAACCACGAGCGCCACGCAGTAGACCTCCATCTGGCGGTAGTACACGCCGGCGACGGTGGTGGTAGCGTACATGAGGTCGAACACGCCGATGACCGAGAGCACCGACGAATCCTTGATGTTGATGATGAGCTCGTTGGTGAGCGCCGGAATCGCGTTTTTAATGCCCTGGGGGAACACGACCTTGCGCATAGCCTGCCACTGCGACAGGCCCAGCGAGCGCGCCGCCTCGGCCTGGCCGGGATCGATGGACTCGATGCCGCCGCGCAGGACCTCCATCATGTAGGCGGTGGAGTTGAGCGAGATGGTGACGAGGCCGGCGGTGAAGGTACTCCAAATCTGGTTGGCCTGGGCGGTCTCGAAGCCCATGCCGCGCAAAACGGTGAAGCCCGCGTAATAGATGAGCAGGCCCTGGACCATCATGGGCGTGCCGCGCACGATGGTGGAGTAGATGGTCGCAAAGCCACGGCCGATGCTCTTAAAGAAGCGCACCAGGTCGTTGTCCACGCGATCGAAGGTCTGAATGCGCAGGAACACAAAAAGCAGCGCCAGGAAAAAGGCGATGACGGTACCGAAAGTGGCAAGCGCGATGGTGATCTCGATGCCGCGGATAAAGAAGTCGCCGCTCTTGTAGGTCATGTAGACCAGGCTCGACAAAAAGTCGCTGGGGTTGGAGTCCGAGACAATGCTCACTTGCACCAGGTCGATAAATGACATGACGCAGCGGTCGACAAAGAAGATCACCGCAATAGCAACGACGACATAGCTGCCCAGGCGCGCGCCGCGACGGAAGCGCTCGGATGCGAACGGCGACGTTTCGCGATAGTCGTTCCAGTGCATAAGCTTGGTGACCAGCGCCGCCGCCGACACGACGAGCCAGGCCCAAAGGATTGCCCAGAGGCAGTCTTGGAACGCGCCCGTAGGCGCCAAGAAGCTCAGCGGCGTGGGGTTGCGCTGGCTAAACGCCAGGCCGAGCGCCGCGATAACGCTCGTGCCCAGGTACACATAACGGTGGTCGGCCCTGATAAAGGAGGCCAGACGATTGATGGTTTTCATGCTGCCTCCCTATGCCGGCTGACGGTCGAGGCACGCGTCCCACATTTGGTCGCGCTCCTCCTGGCTGACGCCCTTGAGCGTCTTGTCGATGAGCTTAAGCAGCTTGTCCGAGCCCTTGCGGCAGCCGACGTTTGCCGCGACCTCCTGCTTAAAGCCCTCGCCCTCGGCAAAATGGATGGGGACGATACCGGGATTTTGGGCCATATAGCCCTTCTCGTTCTCGGTGTTGTAGGTCACGGCATCGCATGTGCCCTGCAGCAGGTTCGAGAACACCGTGGGAACCGAATCGACCGGGTTCTTGTGGACAACGCCCGGGATCTCGTCGATGACGGTATCGAGCATGGTGTCCTTTTGGCCGAGTACCGTGGCACCGCTAAAGTCGCTGAGCTTGGTGGCGTTTTGGTAGGGGGAACCCTCTTTTACGAACAGGCCAAAGTAGCCAATGAAGTACGGGTCGGAGAAGCCGACCGACTCCTCGCGCTCGGGCGTGGCGCTCATGCCGGCGATGATGAGGTCGATCTGGCCGTTGTTGAGCGAATCGATAAGGCCCGAGAAGCTCTGCTTGACGGCAACGGGCTCGCCACCGAGGGCCTTGCAGACGATCTTGGCGATCTGCACGTCGTAGCC
>CAJKGV010000263.1:0-1808 GCA_905199455.1 Collinsella aerofaciens
TGCAGACGCTCAAAGCTGACCTCGCGCTCCCTGAGGTGCTCGTAATACTGCCGCACCAACGCCTGCGGGCGAGGGCAAGACCACCACGACCATCGGTCTGGCCGATGGCCTGCGTCGTCGCGGCGTCAAGAGTGCCGTGGCCCTGCGCGAGCCTTCGCTCGGCCCCGTCTTTGGCGTTAAGGGCGGTGCTGCCGGCGGCGGTTGGGCTCAGGTCATCCCCATGGAGGATATCAACCTGCACTTTACCGGCGACTTCCACGCCATCGGTGCTGCCAACAACCTGCTGGCCGCCATGCTTGATAACCACATCCAGCAGGGCAATCAGCTCGGTATTGACGTTAAGCGCATCACTTGGAAGCGCGTCGTCGATATGAACGACCGTCAGCTGCGCCACGTTATCGACGGCATTGGCGGTAAGGCCCAGGGCGTGCCGCGCGAGGACGGCTTCGATATCACCGTCGCCTCCGAGGTCATGGCAATCCTGTGCCTGTCTACGAGCATCAGCGACCTCAAGGAACGCTTGGGTGAGATCGTCGTCGGCTACAGCTTTGCCGGCGAGCCCGTCCGTGCCCGCGACCTTAAGGCCCAGGGTGCCATGGCCGCGTTGCTTAAGGACGCGCTCAAGCCCAACCTGGTGCAAACGCTCGAGGGCACGCCCGCGTTTGTCCACGGCGGTCCCTTCGCCAACATTGCCCACGGCTGCAACTCTATCATGGCCACGCGTATGGCGATGCGCTTTGGCGATGTTGCCATTACCGAGGCCGGCTTCGGCGCCGATCTGGGTGCCGAGAAGTTCCTCGACATCAAGTGCCGTATGACAGGCGTTCGCCCCAGCGCCGTCGTGGTCGTCGCGACCGCTCGTGCGCTGAAGTACAACGGTGGCGTCGCCAAGGCCGACCTCAACGAGGAGAACCTCGAGGCCCTCAAGGCCGGCATGCCCAACCTGCTGCGCCACGTCGATAACATCCAGAATGTCTACGGTCTGCCCTGCGTGGTCGCCATCAACCGCTTCCCGACGGACACCGAGGCCGAGCTCGAGCTCATCGAGTCCGAGTGCCAGAAGCTCGGCGTCAACGTTAAGCTTTCCGAGGTCTGGGCCAAGGGCGGCGAGGGCGCGCTCGAGCTGGCCGATGAGGTCATGCGTCTGATTGAGCAGCCGAGCGAGCTCAAGTTTGCCTATGAGGACGGCGCTGATGTCGCTGATGCCCTCGAGGCCGTTGCCACCAAGGTCTACCGCGCCGATGGCGTTGACTTTACGCCGGCCGCCAAGCGCCAGCTCGCCGAGCTGCGCGAGAATGGCTTTGGCAACCTGCCGGTGTGCGTCGCCAAGACGCAGTACAGCTTTAGCGACAACGCCAAGGCCCTGGGCGCTCCCGAGAACTTCCGCATCACGGTGCGTGAGCTCAAGGTTTCCGCCGGTGCCCACTTTGTGGTCGCACTGACTGGCAGCGTTCTGACCATGCCGGGCCTGCCCAAGGTCCCCGCGGCCGAGAACATCGACGTCGACAACGACGGCAACATCACCGGCCTGTTCTAAGCCTGTTGCCCCTAGCTGTCTGCCCGCCCCGCCGTGCCCCCAAGGCCCGGCGGGGCTTTTTTATCCTTAGGCCCGCGCATGTCTTGTAGATACCGACGGGCTCTGCCCATCATAGGCTTTTGCGCGGGTAGAATGCATGGATAACTTGAGGCTCACGCGCGACGGAAAGGAATCGTTGCATGGATCAGGACAAGACAACCGTGATGGGCGGCTACGGTTCCGCGCAGGCTGGCGATAGCGCCGATGCGACCCGCGTTGTTCCCAACCCCGG
>CAJKGV010000264.1:0-1740 GCA_905199455.1 Collinsella aerofaciens
CCTCGGCGTAGCCGTCCAGGTGGATCTTGAACCAACTGTCTTCGAACGCAGCGTTGTGTGCCATGTACGGGTACTTCTTCATAAGCTTCAGCAGTTGCTTTTGCAGCTCTTTGTTCTCGCGGAAGGGCGTTTTGCCGTCGATGTCGTCCCAGGTGATGTGATGGATATTCGACAACGGCACATCCTCGCCGCGGTAGATGTCGGGCAGGCCGCAGTAGTGTGCCTCGGCGTCATGCGGCACGGCGTCGCTGGTGAGTTCCATGATCTCCCAGCCCACGTTGATGATGTAGCCACGCTCGGGTGCGCGGCCGGTGGTCTCGATGTCGATACCGAGCACGGTGCCCTGGATGGGCTTGCGGGCGTAGGCGACGCCGAGCGCGTCGCGGTCGCCGCGGATCTCGCGCATGACGGACGCGGCGGTGCGCTTTTGCATCTTGCCGATGGCGGCGCAGGTGTCGGCATCGGACAGACCGCGCGAAAGCGTCGCGGGCGTCACGTTGCGTAGACGCGCCTCGCCGATCTGGTCGCACAGGTCGCGGTTGCGGTCGGCCAGGTCGCGCACGGTGGCAAAGTCGAAGCCGGGGTCGCCCTCAGCGGTAAAGTACTCGGTTTCGAGCACCTTGAGGGCCTCTTCGCCCTTCTGGCGCTCGGACTCCATGGCACCGTGATCGCCATAGATAAACATGGGGATAAACGGCTGGCGCTCGTATTCGAGTGCTTGCGAAACGTTCATAGGCTGCTCCTTGGACGGGCCGCGTCGCGCGGCTCGGGGTTACTGAGTTGTGGCGAGATGATAGTTTACCATGGGCAACTATTGGCACCGCGCCCGGGACAACTACAATACCCTAGTTGACCGCTAGGACTTTTACAATGATGCCGAAAGACACGAAAGGTTCCATCCGTCATGGATTTACTGATAGATATTCTGCTCGATGCCGGCAAAGACACGCTCTCGCTGGTGCCGTTTTTGTTGGTGACGTACCTTGCGCTCGAGACGCTCGAGCATGTTGCGGGCGACCGCGTTAACGGCGCCATCAAGCGCGCTGGCGCTGCGGGCCCCGTGGTTGGCTCGTTGCTGGGCATGGTGCCGCAGTGCGGCTTTTCGGCAATGGCGGCCACGCTGTACGCCGGTCGCGTCGCGACGCTGGGTACCCTGGTGGCGGTGTTTCTCTCGACCTCCGATGAGATGCTGCCGCTGTTGCTCGCCGAGCAAGTTCCCGTGCAGACCATGGCGATGCTTCTGGCTTCGAAGGCGCTGATCGCGCTGGTCACGGGCTTTATCGTGGACGCCGCCATTCGCGGCCTGCGTCGTAACGCTCGCGCACATGCGGCGATTCGCCGTACCGTGCTGGGGACCGCTGCTAATCCGGCTCATGTGAACTGCGCGCACGACGACCACACTGGCGGTGACATCATCGACGAGGTGGCCGAGGCGGGCGTGAGCGCCGATCACATCCATGAGCTGTGCGAGCGCGACCATTGCGGTTGCGATGAAGACGAGGACGAGCACGAACACGGACATGGCCACGATCACGGTCATGAGGACGAGCATGAACACCATGATGGCCACGGTCACTCCCACTCTCACGAGGGCGCGCCCCTCCTGTCGATTATTCGCAGCGCCATCTCGCACACCGTGCAGGTATCGGTATTCATTTTTCTGGTGACGCTGATTCTGGTCGCCGTGCTCGAGACGTTCGGCGAGTCCGCGATCGAGCAGTTCCTGCGCGGCAACGAGAC
>CAJKGV010000265.1:0-1689 GCA_905199455.1 Collinsella aerofaciens
CACTTTGAGGCCGATGAGGACCTCAAGGCCCGCGTGCTCGTCAAGCTGGAATACTTCAACCCCGCCGGCTCCGTCAAAGACCGCGTCGCCAAGAACATGATCGACGAGGCCGAGAAGGCCGGCAAGCTCGTGCGCGGCGGCGACTACACCATCATCGAGCCCACGAGTGGCAACACCGGCGTCGGCATCGCCTCGGTGGCGGCGGCTCGCGGCTACAAGGTGATCATCACCATGCCCGAGACTATGTCCGTCGAACGCCGCAAGCTTATGCAGGCATATGGCGCACAGCTCGTGCTCACCGACGGCTCCAAGGGCATGAAGGGCGCTATCGCCAAGGCCGAGGAGCTGCAGAAGGAGACTCCCAACAGCATCATCGCCGGCCAGTTTGTGAATCCCGCCAACCCGGCCATTCACAAGACCACAACCGGCCCCGAGATCTGGGACGACACCGACGGTCAGGTCGACATCTTCGTCGCCGGCGTTGGCACCGGTGGTACCGTGACCGGCGTGGGCGAGTTCCTCAAGGAGCAGAACCCCGAGATTAAGGTCGTCGCCGTCGAGCCCGCCACCTCCCCGGTGCTCTCTAAGGGCCAGGCTGGTCCGCACAAGATCCAGGGCATCGGCGCCGGCTTTGTGCCCGACGTCCTCGACACCCAGGTCTACGACGAGATCATCCCCGTCGAGAACGACGACGCCTTTGCCACCGGCCGCGCCGTGGGCCACAAGGAGGGCGTGCTCGTGGGCATTTCGTCCGGTGCCGCCGTGTGGGCCGCACTGCAACTGGCCAAGCGTCCCGAGAACGAGGGCAAGACCATCGTGGCCCTGCTTGCCGACACCGGCGAGCGCTACCTGTCCACGGCACTGTTCCAGGACTAAGGGCCCGTCACTTGTCGATAGGCCCAAGGCACGCCGGTCTACCCTCTCTTCTGGCGGCCTGAGCTCATCTCGTTAGGGTGTCCCACGAGACGTCCGAACTTGCTACAATGTCTGCGGCGCGGAACCAGCCTCCCGCGCCGCTTTTCTTTTTTGGCCACATGCCACCAAGGAGAACCTCCCCATGCACAACAAGCGCGTGCTCGTCGCCATGAGCGGCGGCGTCGATTCCAGCGTGACCGCGTACCTGCTCAAAAGCCAGGGCTACGAATGCGTCGGCGCCACCATGCGCCTCACCTGCCCCGCACCCGATCCCATCACGGGCATGAGTAAGGTCGACCGCGACATCGCCGACGCAAAGGCCGTCGCCGAGCGTCTGGGGATCCCCCATCATGTGCTCGACCTGCAGCAGACGTTCGACCGCAACGTTATCGAGCGCTTTGTGAACGCCTACCAGGAGGGACTGACGCCCAACCCGTGCATTATCTGCAACCGCCACATTAAGTTTGGCGCGCTGCTCGATGCGGCGCTGGACATGGGCTGCGACTACATCGCAACGGGACATTACGCCAAAACAAGCCAGGCGGCAGACGGCACCTGGCAGCTACATCGCGGCGAAGATTCCAAAAAGGACCAGAGCTACTTTTTGTATTCGCTTACGCAGGAGCGCCTGGCGCACACGATCTTTCCGCTGGCGGGCCTAGACAAAGAGCGCAACGTGCGCCGCATAGCCGCCGAGCAGGGCTTCATCAACGCCAAGAAGGCCGAGAGCGAGGATATCTGCTTTATTCCAGACGGCGACTACGCGGGCTATAT
>CAJKGV010000266.1:0-1681 GCA_905199455.1 Collinsella aerofaciens
GCTGGTCGCCGCAGGGAACGGCCATGACGGCGCCGGTGCCGTAGTCGGCAACGACATAATCGGCAACCCACACGGGGACCTTCTCGCCGTTGACGGGGTTCACCACATAGCGGCCCGTGAAAGCACCGTGCTTCTCGAGGGTACCCTGGGCACGCTCGACGGCAGAGATATGCTTGGAGTCCTCGACGATCTTGGTGACGGCATCCTCGTACTCCGTACCCTCGACGAGCTCGTGCAGGCCGGCGTACTCGGGAGCCAGGACAAAGAAGGAGACACCGAAGAGCGTGTCGGCTCGCGTGGTGAAGACGGTGATCTTACCCTCGTCGCCCTCGATAGGCTCGCCATCCCTGTCGCACAGGGTAAAGTCGACCTCGGCGCCCTCGGAGCGACCGATCCAGTTGGCCTGCATCTGCTTGACGCGCTCGGGCCAGCCGGGGAGCTTCTCCAGGTCGTCGAGCAGCTCCTGGGAGTACTCGGTAATCTTGAAGTACCACTGCTCCAGGTCGCGCTTCTCGGGCTCGGTGCCGCAGCGCCAGCACTTGCCCTCGGTGACCTGCTCGTTAGCCAGAACGGTCTTGCAGGTGGGGCACCAGTTGACCGGGTTCTTCTTGCGGTAGACCAGGCCCTTTTCCCACAGCTTCTCAAAGATCCACTGACCCCAACGGTAGTAGTCGGGGCTGCAGGTCTTGACCATGCGATCCAGATCGTAGGAGAAGCCCATGCGCTTCATCGTGGCGAGCGCCTGGTCCATGTTCTTATACGTCCAGGCGGCAGCCTGCGTGTTGTGCTTGATGGCGGCGTTCTCGGCAGGCAGGCCAAAGGCATCGAAGCCGATGGGGTGCAGCACGTCATAGCCGCGCATGCGGGCCTGACGGGCCATGGCATCGCCGATGGTATAGTTGCGCGCGTGGCCCATGTGTAGGTCGCCCGACGGATACGGGAACATCTCGAGCACATACTTCTTGGGCTTGCTGTCGTCGGTGTCGACGGCAAAGAGGTTGGAGTCCTCCCAGGCCTTCATCCACCTGGACTCAATGGCCTGCGCATCGTAGGTAGGGATCTCATCCTTATGATCTGTGCAATCGCACATATCAGCTCCTTTAATCTTAGCTGGGATCGGTCGGCTTAGCTTTATTCGCTACTGCGGACAGTCCTGCGCAAGACGAAGAGCACATTTAGTGCTCTTCTTTGCGTGCGGAACTTGTAGCGAACAAAGCTAATCCGACCGACCCTAAGGTTAACTTGACTGATGATAGCAAATACGACAAGCGAGATGCCTGCGACTTGCGGGCATCTCGCTTTATCTAAATAACGTGGTTGTGAATCAACCGCTATTTGTTACTCATCCAAGCATGGACGGGTTTTCCAAGTGCCGCAGATTGCCGTGAAAGAGGAGCGACGCGTACTTTGGTACGCGAGCGACGGTTTGAACGGCAAGGTGCGGTGCTTGGGAAAGCCGCTTAGCGGTAGGAAACGCTCTGCTGAGAGTCCTTGACGACTACGTCGTGGGCGCCGCCTTCGACGATGGAGGTGGAGCTGACCAGCGTTAGGCGTGCCTTTTCCTGGAGCTCGGGGATTGAGAGGGCACCGCAGTTGCACATCGTGGACTTGACCTTGTAAAGCGTACCGCCCACGCCGTCCTTGAGGGAGCCGGCGTAGGGAACGTAGGAGTCGACGCCCT
>CAJKGV010000267.1:0-1666 GCA_905199455.1 Collinsella aerofaciens
AGCTCGGCAGCGACAAGCTTAACGGCCAGCACCAGCACATCGAGCGCGGCCTCCAGGTCCTCGACCGTGGGATAGCTCGGCGCGATGCGGATGTTGGTGTCGCGCGGGTCCTTGCCATAGGGCCAGGTAGCACCGGCCGGCGTGAGCTTGACGCCCAGGTCGGCGCAAAGCGCGGCGACCTTTTGGGCCGAGCCCTCGGGACCATCGAAGCTCACAAAGTAGCCGCCGCGGGGGTGCGTCCAGGTGGCGCAGCCCGTGTCGCCCAAGCCCTCGGTGAGCTTGCGCTCGACGGCCTCAAAGCGCGGGCGCAAGAACTCGGCATGCTTTTTCATGTGCTCCTTGACCGCCTCGATGGTGGGAAGGAAGCGCACGTGACGCAGCTGGTTGAGCTTGTCGGCGCTGATGAGGCCGGCCTTCAGGCGCTTGGAGAACTCGGCGATGACCGCGGGGCTCGCACCGATAAAGCCGATACCGGCGCCCGGGAAGGTGATCTTGGACGTCGAGGCAAATGCCACCACGCGGTCCTCGGTGCCCGCCGCGCGAGCGAGGTCAAAGATGTTTGCGAGCTCGTCGGTCTCGTCGTACAGGTCGTGCACGCAGTAGGCGTTGTCCCAGAAGATGCGGAAATCGGGTGCGGCCGTGGGCATCTCAACCAGGCGGCGCACAGTGTCCTCGCTAAAGGTGATGCCCGTGGGGTTGGAATACTTGGGCACGCACCAGATGCCCTTGATGGAATCGTCGGCGGCGACGAGGCGCTCGACCTCGTCCATGTCGGGGCCGTTGTCGGTCATCGCGACGGGGACGTTCTCGATACCCAGATCGGCGGTGATGCCAAAGTGGCGGTCGTAGCCGGGAACAGGGCACAGGAACTTGACCTTCTTGCCGTCGTGGGCAGCCTCGTAGGCATCCCAGGGCTCGCTGCCGCACGAGCCGCAGCGCCAGAACATACCGGCGATGTCGTGCTCGATCAGCAGGCTCGACGAACCCAGCACGAGCGTCTGCTCGGCGGGGCAGCCCAGGAACTCCCCCGCCAGCTTGCGTGCCGAAGGAATGCCCTCAAAGCAGCCGTAGTTGGAACAGTCGACGTTGCCGTCGTGCAGGTCGGCATCGGCATTGAGGATATCGAGCATGGGTCGAGAGATGTCCACCTGGGAGGGCGACGGCTTGCCGCGGGCCATGTCGAGCGCCAGGCCCTTGGCCTTGACCTCGGCGACCTCGGCTTTGAGCGCCTCGATGGCGGCATCGAGTTCGGTGGTTTCCATCTTCTGGTAGATCGTCTGCATGGGTGCGACCTTTCACGAAGCGGTACGTTGCAATTCTTCTAAGTATAGACCGCCACCGTCGCAACGTTATGAAGCCGTGATAGATTAAGTCCATCGCAATGAATTACGAATCGCCGTGCATGCCGGCATGAAGCGCCCAAGGAGGCACTATGGAGTACGGATCGTTCCAGGCCGAGGAATTCGGCGACCTTCAGCGCTTGGTCGACGGACTGTTTTACGACCGCCACGCCATCGACCGCCTGGATCTGATCGTACAGGCCGAAATCTTGGACCTGGCGCCCGATCTCATGGAAATCGTGAACCTGCTACCGCCCGGCTATTACGACCGCCAGTCACTTTGCGACCAGCTCAACTCCGCCTTGGCCGCCCACGGCTGGGGCGCC
>CAJKGV010000268.1:0-1659 GCA_905199455.1 Collinsella aerofaciens
GGCGATTCTGAACGCACGGCCGAGCGCATAGCTCGCGACGGAGGTGTCGACGAGTTTAAGGCCGAACTGCTGCCCGAGGACAAGTACGCGTATGTTGAGCGCATTAAGAGCGAGGGACGCCATGTTGCCATGGTGGGCGACGGCGTCAACGATTCGCCGGCGCTCGGTTTGGCCGACGTGGGCCTGGCGATGGGTGGCGGAAGCGACATCGCCAAGGAGGTCGCCGATATCATCCTGACCGATACGGATCTCGCCGCGATCGTGCGCCTACGCCGTATGAGCCAGGGCCTCGTTGATCGTCTGACGAGCTCGTATTCCAAGGTGATGCTCACCAACTCAGCGCTGTTGGCATTGGGTATTACCGGTGCGATTACTCCGCAGGCGTCGTCGCTGCTGCACAACGGCTCAACGATCGCCTACAGCCTGGGCAACGCAAAGGCTTACCTGCGCTAGCAGACGTGTTCGCTCACGTTATCTGGCCCGCGCCTGGACGGCATCAGTGTCGTCCAGGCGCGGGCCTTTTGCATTTGACCATGTGCTAGCTTCTCTATATAGTGTTGCTAGCAGGGATAGCAATTGAAGGGAGCGGGATCGACGTGGGTGCTGTTAGCAGCATGGCGCAGGTGAACATTCGCGTGGATCGCCAGGTCAAGAACCGTGCCGAGGAGGCACTGCGGCTTTCGGGCGGGTCACTGCCCGAGCTCATCAAAAAGGTGGTGGCCAAGGTCGCGCAGGGTGGCGGGCAGTGTGAGGAAGTGCTTGCGGCCGTCGACGACCGGCAGCAGGTCGTCGCGTCCGATACTCCGTTCGTCGCGTCGTGGGCAGCGGCAGACCGGCTTTATGCAGACTTGGGCATCGCTGCGTCGCCCGTATCCGACGATCGCGGTTGGGACACAATCTATTCCGAAGCCATGGACGAGCGCTATCGCCAAAAGGGGATGATCCAGTGAGTGGGGCTCCCCTCAAAATAATGGTGGACGCCAACGTATGGGTTGATTCGTTTTGCGTCGACCATGCCGAGTCGCTTGCCGCGCGTGCGTTTATTGGGCGGGCGACGGAGACGGGGGCGTTGCTGTTCTTCCCGGTGCATATCGCTAAGGACGTGTTGTACGTTGTCCAACACGAGCTGAAGCGTAGCGTTCTTGCCAGCGGGGGAGCGCTCGACGAGGCATCTGCCCGTGCAATTGGCGATGCGGCGTTGGCGTTTGTTCGGAACATGACCGAAAACGCCACGGCCGTGGGCGCTGATGCATCCGATCTGTGGCTAGCCGACAAATATCTGACGCTCCATCGCGATTACGAGGACAACTTGGTGCTCGCCGCGTGCAAACGCGCCCAGGTCGATTACTTAGTGACCAACGATCGCAAGCTGCTCGAACATGCCGATCTTGCAGCGAAGACCCCGCGCCAAATGATGCCGATTCTCGCGCTGGCAGAACGCGGTGGGCGGGTGTCCTGCTAGCGCCTGGCTGTCTGCGTGGCCTTCGGAACGTTGGCGCTCAGAAGGCCACGCATCCTTTAATTACAAAAGCGCTGCCTTAATGGCGGGACTTTCTGCGAGCTGCTCGGCTGCCTTTTCGTCGGAGCTGTCGAGTGCTGCCAGGCTGCGGTAGACCCACTCGTTGACCTGGGTGTTCTTGACGCCTGCGGTCTGCATAA
>CAJKGV010000269.1:0-1616 GCA_905199455.1 Collinsella aerofaciens
CCTGCTGCATGTGCGCGGGGCTTATGGTTAACGCGCGCGTGGGGCGCTGCGTGTACGGTGCGGCTGATGCCAAGGCGGGCGCGCTGGGTTCGCTGTACGACCTCAATGCCGATTCGCGCCTGAATCATCGGTTTAACGTATATGCCGGCGTGCTGGCGGATGAGTGTCGTGAGGTGTTGAGCGACTATTTTAGTGGGCTGCGTGACACCGATGGTGCTGTCTGCGGCTGTGGGTCTGATCTTGAGGCGCATACCGCTCATGCCGAGGCGCTCGCGTGTGCCGAAGATACTGCCGTTGAGGCGGTCGATTTTGGCGTCGCGTGCCGCCGGCCCCGTCGTGTGCTGTTGGCGATTGATTCCTTTAAGGGCAGCGTTTCGAGTGCACAGGCGGAGGCGGCGGCTGCCGAAGGCGTGCGCCGTGTGTGGCCTGATGCCCAGGTAAGCGCGCTGCCGCTGGCAGATGGTGGCGAGGGAACGCTCGATGCCGTTGCCGCGTGCGGCGGTGAGGTCGTGGCATGTGAAGTTGCAGGCCCCTTGGGCGACCGCGTGTCTGCTCGGATGCTGGTGGACGGCGAGCACGAGTCGGCTGTAATCGAGATGGCCGAGGCGGCCGGCATTGGGTATTCGCCTTGCACGGAGTCGGCGGCGTTGGCGGCCACAGCCTATGGCGTGGGTGAGCTGATGCTCTGTGCGGTCCGTGCTGGGGCAAAGACTGTCTATATCGGTCTGGGCGGCAGCGCCACCAACGACGGCGGCGCCGGCATGCTGCAGGCGCTGGGCGCGCGTCTTGTCGATGAGTGTGGACGCAATATCGCCCCCGGTCTCGCGGGCCTTGAACACGTGGCGAGTATCGATTTGGCACCGGCGCTTCGGGTGCTGGGCGGCGCACGCATCGTCGTGCTGTCCGATGTCGAGAATCCGCTCGTGGGGCGTCGCGGGGCACTTGCGGTGTTTGGCGGGCAAAAGGGTTTGCCAACGGGTGATGCCGAGGAACTGCGCGGGTACGACAGCTGGATGGTCGGCTACGGTCGCCTGCTCGATACGGCGATTGCCGAGGCACGGGCTCAGGGGTTGTTGCGCGTGCCCGAGGGTGCGCGGACATTTGGCTCGGTGCTCGGCGTGCCCGGCGCCGGTGCCGCCGGCGGCCTGGGCGCCGCGCTGCTAGCGCTCGGTGCGGAGCTACGCTCGGGCGTGGAGACGGTGCTTGATCTGATTGGGTTTGACGAGCACGTGCGCGATGTCGACCTGGTCATAACGGGCGAGGGTAATATGGACGAGCAATCCGCAGCCGGTAAGGCGCCGGTGGGCGTGGCCCGTCGTGCCAAGCGCTATGGCAAGCCGGTGGTCGCCGTCGTGGGCGGTCGCGCTGACAACCTGGATGCAGTGTATGAGCGGGGTGTCGACCTGGTGTTGCCAGTCTGCCGCAGGCCTATGCCTCTTGACCAAGCGCTCGATCCCCAGGAAGCCACAACCAACCTCATCTGCGCCGGTGAAGCCGCCGCTCAATCCTACGACCTCGCCCGCTTCTAAAACCCATCCCCTCGATAAGTTGCGGTGAAATACGGAGTGTTTTTGCCTTTAAGGTGCCAATTCAGTCCGTATTCCACCGCAACTTCG
>CAJKGV010000270.1:0-1576 GCA_905199455.1 Collinsella aerofaciens
CGCGAAAAGAGCCGCCCCTTCGAGGAGATTGTCGACGAGGTGACCGGTCTGGTGCGCCAGGGCGTGCGTGAGATTACGCTGCTGGGCCAAAACGTTAACTCATATGGTCGCGATCTGTTTGGCAAGCCGCGTTTTGCCGATTTGCTGCGTGCCGTGGGCGATACGGGTGTGGAGCGTATCTTCTTTACGTCTTCGCATCCTAAGGACCTGCTGCCCGAGACCATCGACGCCATGGCCGAGACGCCTGCCGTAATGCCGCAACTGCACCTGGCCGTCCAGTCAGGTTCGACGCGGATCCTCAAAGAGATGAATCGCCGTTATACACGCGAGGACTATCTGGGCCTGGTCGATCGCATTCGCAACCGCATGCCCGATATCGCGCTCTCGACCGACATTATCGTTGGCTTCCCGGGCGAGACTGAAGAAGACTTTGAGCAGACGCTCTCGCTTGCTGAGACGGTCCGCTATGCTCAGGCCTATACCTTCATCTATTCCAAGCGTGCCGGTACCCCGGCCGCCGAGATTGACGATCCTACGCCGCATGAGGTTATTCTCGAGCGTTTCAACCGCCTGGTTAAGGTTATCGAGACCACGGCACACGAGTATAACCAGGGCGAGCTTCATACTGTGGTTCCCGCGCTCATTGAGGGAACGAGTAAAAAGAACGATG
The DNA here is from genome assembly GCA_905199455.1 of Collinsella aerofaciens. Lineage (GTDB taxonomy): Bacteria > Actinomycetota > Coriobacteriia > Coriobacteriales > Coriobacteriaceae > Collinsella > Collinsella aerofaciens_AW. The sequence goes on from CAJKGV010000270.1 coordinate 671, forward strand.
CGGTCCTGCTGGGCAAGAGTCCCAAGAATCAGACCGTGCATGCGCCTATCCCCGAGGGTTACAGCATCGATCAGCTTGTTGGCAAGATCGTTGATGTTGACGTTGACGTTGCCAAGACCTGGTATTTATCCGGTTCCGTTGTGGGCGAGCCGCGCTAATGGTTTCTTCCGGGGCAGGTCTTTCCGCCGTTGCGATCGTCGGTCCGACGGCGGTTGGTAAGAGTGATGTTGCCGACCGTTTGGCAGCTCGTCTTTCGTCCGAAGTGCTGTCGTGCGATGCGATGCAAATCTATCGCGGCATGGAAATCGGTACCGCAAAGATGGCGCCCGATGAGTGCACGGCGCCGCTGCGTCTCGTCGACATTGTAGAGCCGGGTGTGGCATATTCTGCTGCGCTTTATCAGGCTGACGCTCGCGCGCATGTTGAACGTCTCCTTGGTTCGGGTTGCCTGCCGGTTTTTTGCGGAGGTACGGGGCTATATCTCAAGGCAGCCCTCGATGAGATGGACTTTCCCTCGGGTGAACTTGAGGACGATCGCCGTGCGGGCTATCAGGAGCTTGCCGAGCGTATTGGCGAGGAAGAACTGCATGCCCTGCTTGCCGAGCGCGATCCAGAATCGGCTGCTGTTATTCATCCCCATAACGTGCGCCGTGTGATTCGTGCGCTCGAGATGCATGATGATGGTATCTCCTATGCACAGCAAAAAAGTCAGTTTAGTGTTCCGCGCGAGCATTATCATGCCCTATGGTTTGGTCTGACGCGTAATCGCGAGGTGCTCTACGAGCGCATTAATCTGCGCGTCGATCTGATGTTTGAGCAGGGTCTTGTCGATGAGGTCCGCGGTCTTATGGCCCAGGGTCTGGGAGATGCCCTGACGTCGATGCAGGCAATTGGCTATAAAGAGAT
>CAJKGV010000271.1:0-1566 GCA_905199455.1 Collinsella aerofaciens
CGACGATTGAGTACTGCCGCGTTACGCCTACGCGCAAAGATGATGGCTCGATTGGCATGACCGACGTCACCAATAAGTACGACGTGGCCATTGGCGCCCTGGGCGGCAACAACGTGTACGCCTCGGGTTTTGTGGGCTGCATGGCGGGCGAGGCCAAGATTATCGACTGCTTCTCGACGGCGCAGTGCTACAGCTATGCCGCGTCGTACGTGGGCGTCGTCGCCGTGACGCGCGCGTGGACGGGTGGCTTGGCGGGTCGTATTCTAACCGAAAAGGGCAACGAGCTCGTTCGAAGCCATTTTGCGGGTGACTTGAGCTCGCGTCAGTACAATCCCATCGCCGTGATCCCCATCATTCAAAACGATGTGAACCTGGGCGGCATTGCCGCGCGTGCCAACAAGGATGATGCCACGGTCACCGAGTGCTACTTTAAGCCGAGCGTGAGCCTTTCTGGCAACAGCCAGGGCAACCCTGCCAAAAAGAAAATCCCCTCGTTTGGCGGCGATGACACCACCAAGGGTGATGGCTATGGTCCATGGGATGACGAGCGCTACACCACGCGCGAGCTGTGGGAAGAGCACGACTACGACTTTTGTGCCGGCACCAAGCGCTCGACTGCTAACAACGGGGCCTTGGGTGGCTCGCACTTCAATGAGTGGGCGATGGATTACAAGCTGAATATTCCTGTGCATGGCCAGAGCGTTAAGGCGACGATCGATTTTCCCGGTGCGGGCACCGCGACAATCGAGAAGACCAAACTTGGCAAAGACCAGGCGACCTCGGATCCGTACGCCTTTGCCGTGAGCGCCGTGCTGGCGGGAACGGCCCAAGGCCTGGCCCAGGGCGATACATAGGTAACGTTTAAGCAGGATACCTCCGCAAAGCCAGAGGGTTTGACCGAGGCCAACGGCGGCTACCGCTTTATGGGCTGGTTCCGTGAGCCCGGAGTCAATGTGAACCGTATCGATGCCGATAACGCCTGGTTTAACGGCAAGACCGATGCCGATGCCGTTAAGGCTGGCAAGCAGGTCCAGAAGAACGAAGCGCACGAGATAACGTCGAGCTATACCGCCGATAACGCGAAGGGGGCCGAGGCCTTTAAGGGCAACGACCTGTTTATTGCTTCGTATGAGGCGCAGGTACTGTTCTATAACGTCAAGGGCGAGACGCTCGCGTGGCAGAGCGGCGAGGAGCACGACAAGTCGACGGACTGGTACCGCTATGGCGTCGGTTTAACGCCGGCTGCCCCTGCGGACCGCGGCACTCTTTCTGCCAGCGCCACCTTTATCGGTTGGACGACGCAGCCGAGTGGCGAGGCCGGGATGCATGGCGGTTACGCGGCCATCACCTCGCCTGAGCTTGCCGAGTTAAAAAACGCCGGTGCGTTCTATCCTGCCGGCACCGAGATCACTGTGCTTGGCCCTACCGATTTTTATCCGGTGTACACCGACTATGTGTCGAACATCATGACGGTGTTTGAGGGCAATGAGCAGGATGCAACCGACGATCAGACTCGGCGCGACGGTGTGGGCAAAACTGACGTTAAGGTTGAGACTGCAGAAGATG
>CAJKGV010000272.1:0-1565 GCA_905199455.1 Collinsella aerofaciens
CTAAGCCAACCCCAGCAATATGCCCGCCGAATGCACGACAAACGCCACGATCCAGGCAACGGCGACCTGAAACGCGAATACGGCCACGGCATAGCGCGCGCCCAACTCGCTCTTGACGGCGCCGATTGCCGCCACACAAGGCGGGTACAGCAACGTAAAGACCAAGAACACGTAGGCGGTAAACGGCGAAAACATGGTCGACAGCGCCGCGGGCGACGTTGCGCCCAAAAGCACCGTGAGCGTCGAGATGACGCTCTCCTTGGCAATGAGCCCCGTGACGAGCGCCGTCGAGGCGCGCCAGTCGCCAAAGCCGAGCGGGGCCAACACCGGCGCGATGATGCTACCCAGACCGGCAAGCAGGCTTTGCGACTGGTCGGCGACCACGTTAAAGCGGATGTCGAACGTCTGAAGGAACCAGATGACCACGGTCGCGGCAAAGATGATGGTAAAGGCCTTGGTGATGAAGTCCTTGGCCTTATCCCATGCCAGCATCACCGTCGTCTTGACGCTCGGCAGGCGGTAATTGGGGAGCTCCATGATAAACGGCACCGGGTCGCCCTTAAATGCCGTGCGGTTGAGCACCAAAGCCGCGACGCAGCCGACCACGATACCGATCAGATAGAGCGAGACCATGGCGGGAACCGTCGCCTGCGGGAAAAACGCCCCGCACAGCAAGCCGTAAACCGGCAGCTTGGCTGAGCAGCTCATAAACGGCGTGAGCATGACCGTCATCTTGCGGTCGTGCTCGGATGGGAGCGTACGGGTCGACATGATAGCCGGCACGGTGCAGCCAAAACCGACGAGCATGGGCACAAAGCTGCGGCCCGACAGGCCAAAGCGACGCAACACCTTATCCATGACAAAGGCCACGCGCGCCATGTATCCGGAGTCTTCCAGAATGGAGAGGAACAAAAAGAGCACGACGATAATCGGCAGGAAGGTCAGCACACTGCCCACGCCCGTAAGCACGCCGTCGACAGCCAGCGAGCGCACCACGTCGTTGGTACCGAACGCCTTGAGGCCCGCATCGGCCGAGGCGATGATAGCAGCGATACCGTCCTCCATGAGTCCCTGCAACGCCGCGCCGATCACGCCAAACGTCAGCCAAAAGACGAGGCCCATGATCACCAGGAACGCCGGAATGGCCGTGTAGCGACCCGTCAGGATGCGGTCGATCTTGACGGAGCGCACGTGCTCGCGGCTTTCGGGCGGTTTGACGACGCAGCGCCCGCACACGTCGCCGATAAAGCTAAAGCGCATATCGGCCAGCGCGGACAGGCGGTCGGTGCCGGCCTCGCCCTCCATCTGGGTAATGATGTGCTCGATAGCGTCGAGCTCGTTGCGATCCAGGTGAAGCGCCTCGGTCACCAGCTCGTCGCCCTCAACCAGCTTGGTCGCCGCAAAGCGCACCGGGATGTGCGCCGTCACGGCATGGTCCTCGATCAGGTTGGCAATGCCGTGGATGCAGCGATGCAGTGCGCCGCCGTCCGATCCATCGGGCGCACAGAAGTCCAGGCGACCGGGGCGCTCGCGGAACCGCGCCACGTGCAAGGCATGATCCACCA
>CAJKGV010000273.1:0-1523 GCA_905199455.1 Collinsella aerofaciens
GCCTTGGCATAGCTCATCATGAGCGAACTCAGGTCCTCGGCGTCCATGTTGAAATGGATGGCACGAGCAAAGGCGCTCGCATCCACGTGCATGGCGCTCGTCAGGTTGGCAAAACTCGAAGACATCTGCGTCGCCATCTGGTCCATAAGCCCCGCTGCGCCCGCCTTGAGCTGGGACGATACCGTCGACGCTATCTGCTCGCTGATTGCCTTCATCACCTGATCCATAGCCTGCTGCAGATACGGAGCCAGCTGCTTTTGCACATAGTCGGTCATCGCCTGTTGCAGGCGCTCGGCCAGGGCATCGCCGCCGAGCGCCTTCAATTGAGCCAGGCATTGCTGGGCTGCGGCATCATGCTCAAGATACGTCGAGAATGCGGCAGCGAGCTTTGACGCGTCTTTAAGATCTTCGGGCGACAGCGCCTTAAACTGATCAGACTGCAAAAAGCCCTCAAACAGCTGGTTGGCTAGTGCTCCCACCTGCTGCATTTGCTCGGGCGTGAGTTCCAGACCGTCAAAGATACCCGAGAAATCTGGGGTTGGCGCTTTTGCCATGATGTCGCTGAAGTCGATGTCCTTGCCAACGCCCGAAAGGTCAATGTCCAGCCCCGACAGATCGATGCCAGAAAGGTCCATACCGCCGGCCGCACCCGAGAGTGCAGACGCATCAAACGAGAACGCGCTCTTGAGCGCCGCCTCGTCCACGCTGAACATGCTGCTCAGATCCACGCCTTGTTTGGCCTCGCCTTGCAGTTCGTCGAAGGTTTTGCCCGTAAAGACATCCATCTCGGGGTGAGCAAGCTGCTCCTGCACAATCTGCGAATTTGCGGCGCGTTCCATAAGCTGACGAGTCAGTGCATGCGTATAGGCAATGCCCGGGGTCAATGCGCTCGCGTTGGCCGTCTCGTTAGGTCGCACCACGCCCACAATGCGCACGTCAATACCGTCGGCAACCTTGGCCGTCATAAAGTCGGCATCGTCAGACATGTCAGTCCACATGCCAGTCTCTTCGTTTTTGCGATACGCATCAGCCGGCGACAGCACCTTAAACGTGGTAGACAGCGCATCGTCGTAGGTAAAGTCGGTGCCGGTCTCGGGCGTTTCGACCCCACCGTCAGCCGTCATAGCGCTGTTTACCAGATCGTTGAGCTCATCGATGTCCAGCGCACCGATGCTATAGAGCGTGTAGTCGCCCACCGTACCGCGGCTCGAAAGCACCATCACGGCTTCGTTGGCTGACGTGGGCCAATGACCGGCGACGACATCGTACTGGCTGTCGAGCAGGCTCTGGTCGTCAATCATCTCGTTAAAGACCGAGGTTCCCATGGATTCCATGCTCACCGTTGCCGCCGAGCTCGCGCCTCCGCTCATTGCCTCGGTCATAGCGTTGGGAACAAGCCGGACGGGCTTCTCATCGCCCTTGCCGGCACGATAGACAACCGGCGATACACCGTAGCCGTACTGAATGGCGTTGACCTCTTTATCGATGCCGTCGCCACCGGCATCGAGCCATGCCTTAAAGCT
>CAJKGV010000274.1:0-1517 GCA_905199455.1 Collinsella aerofaciens
CACGGAAAGGAGACATTATGGGCATCTTTAAGAACGATGACCAAAAATCGAGCCAGTTTGGATTTGACGAGAAAAGCATGGCAGGCAAAGCCGTCAAGGCCGTGCGCTGGATCTACGCCATCACGGGCGTCGTGGCGTTCATTGCTGGTATCGCGCTGCTTTTTGCACCCGCCAAGTCCCTCGTCTTTTTGACGACCGTCCTGGGTTTTTACTTTGTAATCACCGCTGCCATCAGGCTGTTCACTGCCATTTTTGAGCCGCTGCTGCCCACCGGCTGGCGCGTGACGAGCATCATCTCCAACCTACTCATTATCTTGGGCGGCGTCATAATCCTGCGCAACCAGGCCCTCTCGACCGCGACGCTCACCACGATGGTGGTTATCGTGGCCGGCTTTGGCTGGATTGTCGAAGGTGTCATGTCCATTCTGGAGTCCGAGCTTTCGTCCAACCGCGCCCTCGCTATCCTGAGCGGCGCACTCTCCATCATCGCCGGCATGTTCGTGTTTATCTATCCGCTGTGGTCGGCCAAGATGCTCGTTATCTTTAGCGGCGCCGCGCTGCTGGTGTTTGGCGTTACGCTGATTGTTCGCGCTATTCAATTTGGCAAACTGGTGCACTAGATGCCGCGAACGCTCTTTATTGATGCCGACGCCTGCCCGGTCACGCGCGAGTCGATTGATTGCGCGCGGCGGGCGGGCGTCGCCGTTGTTATCGCCGGCAACAGCACGCAAAACCTGGAACGGCACATTCGCCGCGACGACCCGCGTGATGCCGAGCACGCGCGACGCGGCTTTTGGGTCACGACGCTCGATGTGAGCGTGGGCGCCGACAGCGCCGACTTTGCCATTGTCGAACGCCTGCAGGCGGGCGACGTAGTCGTGACGCAGGACATTGGCTTGGCGAGCATGGTGCTCGGCCGCGATGCCGCCGCAATCGGTGTGCGCGGGCGCGTCTACGACAAGGCGACCATCGACATGCAACTGTTTATTCGCCACGAGGAAAAGAAGGTGCGCCGCGCCGGCGGACGCACTCGCGGACCGGCGGCATTTACCAGCGAAGACCGCGCTCGTTTTAAGCGAAACCTCACCGAGCTGTTGCGCTAACCAAGGTAGATTTTTGGGACGTGCCTAAAAATCTACCTTTTTGTTTTGGCAGCGGGGAATGCCCTGGTCACAGGGGTAGATCGTAAGACATGTCCCAATAATCTACTTAAAGGCCAACGGCGGATAGGATGAGGCCCCAGCCGGCACCGATGACGTACATCATGATCAGGAACAGGACGTTTTCGCGGGCGCTGCGGTTGGTGCGGAACAGCACCAGGTAGCCCACACCAGCAGAGATGAGCGTGCCGGCGAGCATCGGGGCCAGCTGCAGCGCGCCTTCCAGGTACAGTTGTGTGATGACGACGCTGGCCGAGCAGTTGGGAATCAGGCCGACGAGTGCCGAGCCCAGGACCGCAAGCGTCTCGTTGCCGCGCAGGAACTGCTCGATCGCGGACTCGCCGAACGTCTCGAGCA